>NZ_JAPFCD010000120.1:0-2419 GCF_026153155.1 Photorhabdus aballayi
TCCCATCCCTCGGTCAGCTCCTTCCCCTGCCTGCATCCGCCCAAACAGTACCGTACCGAACACTACCTGTTCCTGTCCGCTGATACGTGATAACACTTGTGCCCAAGCAACATGACACAAAGTAGCCAAACTAATCCCCAAACGTCTGGCTTGACGACGAAGACTATCATTCAGTGTGGTATTTAACATTCTATGTGATTGCGTCACCTTTGTGCCATCGTGATGCACTCCCCGCAACCCGAACGGCAGTGTCGGTTCCTGCACATTAGCCAACATATTATGAAAAAAGTTGATATGTTCTTCTGGGCTAATACCTAACTGGATCTGAGCAATCAAATTACGGAAAGGAACTGGAACAGGTAAGTTACTTCCCTTCCCAGCAAGGTACGCCTGAACTTCACGGTTCATCACTTCCAACGTTGTGTGGTCACCAATCAAATGATGCAACAGTTCCAACATTCCCCAAGAACCATCCTCTTCCTGTGTCACCACAAAACGCAGTAGCGGTGCCTGACCGAGATCAAAACGATACTGAGTCGGGTCAAAGCATTGAGCTAATTGGTCACACACAGGTCCATTACTTGGATCAAATATCACTTCAGTAACCGACAACGGTGCCTGACGCCAGACAACTTGAACCGGAACGGATAATCCTTGCCAGATAAAAGCTGTACGTAGGATATCGTGCCGATCAACCACCCATTGCACCGCCGCCAGATAACGTTCCAGCAGAGACCGATTAGCAAAACGCATCTGATTGATTAGCAGGTATGGGTCACCTTTGTTTGCCAATAAATGATGAAACAAAATACCGTCCTGTAACGGTGACAAGGAATAGATATCCTGAATATTGGTAATCCCATCTGGCACCTGTCTGACAATCAAGTCAATTTCAGGTTGGGTCAGATTAATCAACGGGAGCATCGTTGGTGTCAGAGTAGTGGTGGTTGGCATGATGATATTGGGAGGCACCACCACAACCCTATGTGTCCCTAATTTCTGGGCCAGTTCAGTCAACACTGGAGATTGGAACAGATCACGTACCGCCAACGTTAAACCAAGATTGCACAAGCGTTCAACCATTCGTACAGCAAGCAGCGAATGCCCCCCTAGTGCAAAGAAATTATCATGTCGGCTAACCTGCTCAATCCCCAATAACTCATGCCAGATAGCCGCCAGGGCAATTTCAATTTCTCCTTGTGGGGCTTCGTAAATCTGGTGTGCAAAGGCTTCTTCGCCCGGTACCGGTAAAACCTTACGATCTAGCTTGCCGTTGGGTGTCAATGGGAAGGCATCTAAACGGACAAACGCCGCTGGTACCATATAATCAGGCAATCGGGTATTCAGGTGAATTTGCAGATTATTGACCAATTCATCATCCGCTTCTGCCACTACATAGGCCACCAGCCGTTTATCTGTCCCATCACCTAGCGCCAATACAGCCGCCTCACGCACCGCCGGATGTTCCACCAGACGCGTCTCAATTTCCCCCGGTTCAATGCGGAAGCCACGGATTTTAACCTGCTGGTCATTACGGCCAACAAACACCAGACTACCATCCTGCAGATAGCGAGCCAAATCCCCGGAGCGGTACATCCGTGCCCCCGGTCTATTATTAAACGGATCAGCTAAGAAGCGTTCAGCGGTCAAATCAGGGCGATTCAGATAACCCCGCGCCACACCCACACCACCAATGTACAGCTCCCCCACCGCCCCTAGTGGTACTGGCTGGCCGTCAGCATCCAACAGATAAACCTGGCTGTTGGCTGTTGGATATCCGATAGGGACTAACGCATCTGTATAGCCTGACGGGCAACGCCAGATCGTGGCACAAACCGTGCTTTCTGTCGGGCCATAAGCATTAAACAAAATTACTCTGTCACATAGCGCCTGAAGCAATACCGCACTGGGCGCTTCACCACACAGTATCACTGTGGGTCTTGTTGTTAACGGCGGTAAATTGGCCCCATCCTGAAGCAAAGCCGGAGGCAGAGTGATATGCGTTATCGCTTGTTGCTCCAGATAATGCCAGAGGCGATGTGGGTCATAACGAACTGTGTCGGCAGCGATAACCAGACTGGCACCACCTCCTAACGCAATCATGATTTCCCAAATGCTGGCATCGAACCCTGAGGAAGCAAACTGCAACACTCGACTTTCAGGGTTGATACTGAACTGCGTAATTTTCTCTTGAATCAGGTTAACCAGCCCGCGATGCTCAACCATCACGCCCTTTGGTGTGCCTGTCGAACCTGATGTATAAATCACATAGGTCAGATGCCGTGAGGTCAGTGTTGGTACAGTCGGGTTGCTGTCCAGTTGGTTTACTGATGTATTTGGATCGAGGACAGTCACTCCGTCTAACGCTTTTTCACCCAGTGCTGCATACCCTGCCTTATCAGCCAGGATGACTAACGGC
>NZ_JAPFCD010000121.1:0-2113 GCF_026153155.1 Photorhabdus aballayi
AAGGGGATATTGCGACGCGACAAACATGGTATGGGCCGGAAAAATACTTATCCTGGACTATTCAATATAGTACGAAAAACAAACCTTCTGCAACTGATGTGGGAGTATATACCAAAGCGGAATCTGATAGTCGGTATGCAGACAAAACTAATATAGGGGTAGCAAACCTGCGTCTTGGTAGTATAGCTACCGAAGGTGGCTGGACAGATACAACAAAAAACTGGACAGCACCTGCTGGTAATGTTCTCGTTGGTTTAAGTACAACAATGTGGAGTTCAGGAAGACAACACCTTGCAGGATTACATTATCGTCCAGTACAGGCATATATTAATAATACGTGGGTAACAATATCAACTATTTAGGTGCATATTATGATAACTGGGATTTTTTCCCCTTATACTCCAAAAGATAGTATTCCATATATTCAATATTTAAAAGATGATAAGGAAAACGATTGGTATAAAATTCAAAAAAAATTCTCACAAGAAACGATTAAGTTTACTTTTAATGAAGTTGGAATAGTTACTTCATTATCAAAAGATATATCCAGTCTTTTTCCTATATATTTATCTGTAGCGGAATTAGAACCCAACAATATACCTGCATGTCTTGATATCTCTGGTAGATGGTTTTTTAATGGCAAGAAAGTAATTCCGCGTATATATACGTTGGAAGAAAAAATACGGATAATTGAAAACCATAAAATAGAAAAAATGGCTGTAATAAACATGACTATACAGCCTCTACAAGATGCCATTGATTTAGATATAGCAACAGATAAAGAAATTGAGCAATTGATGGCATGGAAAAAATACAGAGTTTTATTAAGTAGAGTAGATACTTCTCAGCCTGATATAATTCAGTGGCCCGAAACACCTAAAAAATAGAAAATAGGGCCTGTACAGGCCCTATTTTTCAGGTAAAATAAGTAAAAATTAGAAATTAAAATTAGGTAATATCATGAATATTTTGATTACAAACTTTCATACAGGGAATGGTGGTGGTCATACAACATATATAATGAATATAGTTAAGTATTTTAACTATAACGAAGGAAACTTGTTCATTGCCTGCCCACCAGAAAGTAGATTATATAAAGAACTATTTAATTTGGGGGTTAATAATGTATTCCCATTATGTTTTTCCTTTAAAATTAAAAAACTAAAACAAATTATAAAAACTAGCCAGATTCTATCTAAAATAACAAAAGAATATAAAATAGATATTATTCACACTAATGGGAACTCTGATAATAAAATAGCCGTCATAGCCAAATTATTTTTTGGAATGAAAAGTAAATTAATTTATACTAAACATAATCATTATTCTGTATCGTTATTATCCAGAATCAGACTTAGAAGATTCAATGAAAAAATCATTTTTGTAAGTGATTCTATACATAAACAATGTTCATTTTTTATCCCTAATGAGCAGTCAGTCATTATCAAAAATGGTATTAATACTGATAAATGGAAAATTGAACACCCGATTATAGAAACAGGAAAAATAACACTTATTTCCTCTGCTGGAACAGCAAGACATAAAGGGTGGCACTTTTTAATAAGATGTCTGGCAAAAGATAAAGAATTATCTAATAAATTCAGTATAAAAATACTAGGCCGTATTCCTCATAAAAAGGATATAGAAAAATTAATTGGTATTGATTTTTTAAATGTTGATATTGAATTTATTGGTTACATTAATGATGACAAAGCGATAATTAGTTATATGAAGAATGCTTCTATTGGGTTTGTACTATCTACAGATTGTGAAACTATCAGCTTTTCTTGCAGAGAAATGATGGCTTGTGGTCTTCCTGTTATTGTCAGTGATTTTGGTGGATTACCAGAAAACATTGATCATGGTGTTAATGGTTGGATTACAAGGGCAGGCAATGAAATATCTATACATAAGGTTCTGAAATTAATTTCTAGTTTATCATTTCAAGAGTTAAAAGAGCTCTCTAAAAAAGCCAGAGAAAAAGCTGTTAATGAGTTTAATGTAAAAAAAATGGTTTCAGAAACGATAAATATATATAATTTAGTTTATAAGTCTTAAATAACAATCAGGGGCAATACGCCCCTGATTGTTATTTTGGTTGCACCGGCCATTC
>NZ_JAPFCD010000122.1:0-2106 GCF_026153155.1 Photorhabdus aballayi
TCAGTCCATATCCATACTCAATGAGCTGGTTGCAGGAGTTTGATGATCCTGAGCTGGCCGGCGAACTCTACAGTAACGATTTCCCGTTGGTGGATATCACCGTCATTGCCGATGACGAAATCATGAAGCACCGACGCATGGCCGTGCTTGAGCTGCTGCAAAAACATATTCGGCAGCGCGACCTGGCTGATTTGCTTGAGCAATTGGTCACATTATTGCTTGAAGGATACACCACTCAGGAACAGCTGGTTTCTGTGATAAACTACATGTTGCAGGCGGGAGAATCCCACAACCCGGCTGCTTTGTTAAATACTCTGGCATTACGCATGCCACAGCATGAGGAAGCTCTGATGACTATCGCTGAAAAACTGCGCCTTGAAGGCGAAGAACGCGGAATTCAGAAAGGTATACAGCTGGGTGAACAGAGAGGTATACAGCTGGGCGAACAGAAAGGTATGCAGCTGGGCGAACAAAAAGGCCGTAAAGAGGAAGCGATTAAGATTGCCCGCACTATGTTGGTTAGTGGTCTTGATCGCACGACCGTTATGAAAATGACCGGTCTTTCCGAAGATGAATTGGCGCAAATTCGCCACTAATTCTGACACCAGTAAGAATTCCATTAAGAGCGTTAGCTAAGCAGCTAACGCTTTTTTATTGGAAAGGTTAATAAAATAGCCCCCCATGTGAACATCTGTAGGGTGTGTTAAAGTTAAACTTGGCGTTTTTAGGATATGATGAACGATGAAGAAAAACACCACACCTACATTGCATGATGCTATTTTTAAGCAGTTCCTGACACATCCGGATACTGCCAGGGATTTTCTGCAATTTCATCTACCGCCGGCGTTACTCGAAGTGTGTGATCTGGAAACCCTGCAACTGGCGTCAGGGAGTTTTATCGAAGACGATCTTCGACCGTACTACAGCGACGTGTTGTATTCGTTGAAAGCAGGTAAGGGTGATGGCTACGTGTATTGTCTGATTGAGCATCAGAGTTCACCGGACAAACATATGGCGTTTCGGCTGCTACGTTATGCGATCGCTGCGATGCAACGTCATCTTGATGCTGGTCATAAAACGTTACCTCTGGTGATACCGATATTGTTCTACCAGGGAAAAGTCAGTCCATATCCATACTCAATGAGCTGGTTGCAGGAGTTTGATGACCCTAAACTGGCCTGCGAACTCTACAGTAACGATTTCCCGTTGGTGGATATCACCGTCATTGCCGATGACGAAATCATGAAGCACCGACGCATGGCCGCGCTTGAGCTACTACAGAAACATATTCGGCAGCGCGACCTGGCTGATTTTCTTGAGCAATTGGTCACATTATTGCTTGAAGGATACACCACTCAGGAACAGCTGGTTTCTGTGATAAACTATATGTTGCAGGCGGGAGAATCCCACAACCCGGCTGCTTTGTTAAATACTCTGGCATTACGCATGCCACAGCATGAGGAAGCTCTGATGACTATCGCTGAAAAACTGCGCCTTGAAGGCGAACAACGCGGGATTCAGAAAGGTATACAGCTGGGTGAACAGAGAGGTATACAGCTGGGCGAACAGAAAGGTATGCAGCTGGGTGTACAGAAAGGTATGCAGCTGGGCGAACAAAAAGGCCGTAAAGAGGAAGCGATTAAGATTGCCCGCACTATGTTAGTTAGTGGTCTTGATCGCACGACCGTTATGAAAATGACCGGTCTTTCCGAAGACGAATTGGCGCAAATTCGCCACTAATTCTGGCACCAGTAAGAATTCCATTAAGGGCGTTGGCTAAGCAGCTAACGCTTTTTTATTGGAAAGGTTAATAAAATAGCCCCCCATGTGAACATCTGTAGGGTGTGTTAAAGTTAAACTTGGCGTTTTTAGGATATGATGAACGATGAAGAAAAACACCACACCTACATTGCATGATGCTATTTTTAAGCAGTTCCTGACACATCCGGATACTGCCAGGGATTTTCTGCAATTTCATCTACCGCCGGCGTTACTCAAAGTGTGTGATCTGGAAACGCTGCAACTGGCGTCAGGGAGTTTTATCGAAGACGATCTTCGACCGTACTACAGCGACGTGTTGTATTCGTTGAAAGCAGGTAAGGGTGA
>NZ_JAPFCD010000123.1:0-2084 GCF_026153155.1 Photorhabdus aballayi
CCTACCATGCCAGCAATCTCCCGCCGGGCGCCCTGCCGGGCAGCAAAACCCAGATGGCCTTGCGCTCCAAAACCCATAAAGGGGACGGCTACAACGAACTGCGCTTCGAGGACGCCAAAGGCAGCGAAGAGCTGGCGCTGCACGCCCAGCGCGACATGAACACCGTGGTGAAACACGACCAGACTCTGGTGGTGGAAACCGGCAACCGCCAGGTGGCGGTAAAGACCGGGGATGAACAGACCCGCATTGAACAGGGCAGCCTCACGGAAACCGTCTGCCGGCTGCGCAGCACCGACGCCAATCAGGTGCAGGTCAAGGCCAGCGCCGGTAAAGCCGGCGAGGGCACGCAACTGTACACCGCCAGCGACAACATCACCCTCACCGTCGGGGCAGGCAAGATTGAGATGACCAAAGAGCACATCACGCTCACCTTTGGCGGCTCCGTCATTACCCTGAACGCCGACGGGGTGTCGGTTAACGGCAGCAAAATCGGCCTGAATAACTAGTCCCGGCCGGAATAACGGCCCCGGATACCCACAGATAACCCTCAACACGGAGCAGGATAACGTCATGACCCAGGAAAACACCCGCGTCCCTTTTCACTTTAATGCCGGTACCGTACAGGTGCCGCACGACTGGCGGGATGTCAGCATGCTGATACTCAGCAGCCCCGACGACCACAACGGCAGCAGCTTCACCCTGTCCCGCGATACCCTGCCCTGGGGCCTCGACTTCCCCCAGTTTGCCGGGCGCGAAATCACCGCCCTCAGTCAACAGCTGAAAAACTATCAGCTTATCGCCCAGGAAAACGGCCGGCTCAATGGCGGCGACACCCTGACCGCCGAGTTCACCTGGGACTCCCCGCAGGGCCCCCTGCATCAGCTGATGATGATGCTCAACCTGCCACAACAGGTGTTGATTCTGACCGGCACCTGCAACGGCGCTATGACCCCGGCTCAGCGCGAACAAATGCTCGCCATCATGACCTCGTTTCAGCCCCGCACGGGTGATAAACCCTAATGCCAAGGAGTTGTGATGAGTCTATTACAAAATGTCTGGGCGGGCGCCGGCGCGGCCCGCCGCACGCCAGACTCCCCGCCCCGGCAAACGCCCCCCGCTACCGAGACAAACGTCCCGGCTAAACCTGCCGCGCCACCGCCCCGAACCGCCAAGACGACGTCAGGTTCAGATAAAGCGCTGGCGTTTCTGGAAAGCGACGCCTTCAACAAAGCCACGCTGGGCGCGGCCGGAGCCTATGCGGTCGCCACCGGCGCGGCCGCCCCCTTTGCCGCCGGCCTGGCCACCGGGACCGTCGGCGCGTATGTCGGCAGTTATGTCGGCGATAAAATCGGCCATCAGGTCGCGCAGGCGCTGGGCATGCAGACCGTCTCCACCGAAGGCAATGCGCCCGCCCGGCTGGGGGATGCCATTGCCCATCAGAATAAAAGCGCCGGGTTATGGGGGGCGCTGGGCGGCGTCTTACTCGGGGCCGTGGTGGCGGTGGCCGCTGCCGCTTTTGTGGTCGCCACTGCCGGCGTCGGGGCCGCCATCCTCGCCGGCGCCGCGGCCGGATTAGCCGGCGGCTTTGTCGGCGCCGCTTACGCCAGTCTCGGGGCCGCTATCGGACAATACGGACAAAATAAAGGCACCATCATTGAAGGCTCGCCCAATGTCTTTTTTGAAGGCAAACCGGTGGCCCGGGCCGGGGACAAAATTGTGTGCAGCGACCACCCCGGCCCGGTGGTGATTGCCGAAGGCGCCAAAACGGTGTTCGCCAACGGCAAGCCGATTGCCCGGCTGGGCCACCGCACCGCCTGTGACGCCAATATCAACAGCGGCGCGGCATCGATTGCCATCACCCAGGAAACACAGGGGGTCTGTGACATCCTCATCAGCAACGACCGGGCCTTACGCTGGGCCGTAGTGCTGGCCGGCTTCATTCCCCTGCCCAGAGGGAACAAAAACCGCCCGCATGAAACCCCCGCCCCCTCAACGAAAAAAACCGGCTGCGACAGTCAGCTCTGTAGCAAAGCCGGGGAGCCGGTGGATGTGGCGACCGGCGACTTCTTACAGGTCTGGCCGGT
>NZ_JAPFCD010000124.1:0-2027 GCF_026153155.1 Photorhabdus aballayi
TTTGTCGGCGGGCTGCTCTCGTCCGTGGGCGCCGCGCTCGGACAGTACGGGGCGAATACCGGCCAGATTATCGAAGGCTCGCCCAATGTCTTTTTTGAAGGCCAGCCGGCGGCCCGGCAGGGCGACAAAATTATGTGCAGCGACCACCCCGGCCCGGTGGTGATTGCCGAAGGCGCCAAAACGGTGTTTGTCAACGGCAAGCCCCTTGCCCGGCTGGGCCACCGCACCGCCTGTGACGCCAATATCAACAGCGCCGCCGCCTCGATTGCCATCACCGCGCAAACCGGTGATGCCCTGACTATCCTGACCGCCAGCAACAAAGACCTGCGCTGGCTGGTCGCCATTGCCGGCGTGCTCCCGCTGCCGCTCGGCCGGAAAGGCCACGGCGGCAAAGCCAAATCCGGGGAGGAACCCGCCCCGTCGGTGAAAAAAACCGGCTGCGACAGTCAGCTCTGTAGCAAAGCCGGCGAGCCGGTGGATGTGGCGACCGGCGACTTCTTACAGGTCTGGCCGGTACTGGCCCTGCCGGGCGTGCTGCCGCTGACCCTGAACCGGACTTACCGCTCGACGGCCCCTCTCGCCGGGCTGTTCGGCCCCCAATGGGCCGATGACTGGTCTCAGCATCTGCGCCGCGACGGCGAGGAAACCCATTTCACCGACGGCGAGGGGGTGATTTACACCTTCCATACCCCAAAGGACAACGTCTTCTCAGTCAACCTCCATGCCGGCCATTATCTGCTGTACGGACAACTGAGCGGCGAACTGCGCCTGTTTAACCGCCGCACCCAGCAGATACTCAGCTTTACCGAGGCGCAGGGCGATAAACGCCGCCTGTCCCTGATTGAAGACCGCAACGGCAATCAGACCGTCTTTCATTACGACGAGCACCACCGCCTGACCCGTCTCACGCATGCCGACACGACGACCCTGGCGCTGCACTATGAGCAACAACAACTGACCGCCATTGACTGGCTGCACGCGGAACAACGCCAGCGGCTGGCGACCTGCCGCTACGATAACCAGGGGTATCTGGCAGAATGTGACGCCTTTCAGTTTCACCATCTGTGGCATGAATACACCCCGCACGGCTATATGACCCGCTGGCACGACACCGATAAAACCGATGTCACGATTCATTATGATAGCGCCGGCCGGGTAACGGCCACCACCACCCCGCAGGGGTACTGGCAGGACCGTTTTGAATATGATGACGAACACCGCGTCACCACCTATTTCGATGCCGAAGGCGGCTGCACCCGCTATCACTATAACGCCGACGGGTTGGTGACCCGGAAAGTCGACCCCCTCGGCCATGCATCCCTGACTGAATGGGATTTCAGCTGCAAAGTCGCCGAAACCGACCCGCTGGGCCGAACCGCCGCCTATGAGTACAGCCCCTACGGCGAGCTGACCGGCTTCACCTCGCCGGCCGGGGACAGCACGGTTTACGACTACAATGAATACGGCCAGCTCACCCAGACGACTCAGCCGGATGGGGCCCGCTGGCGACTGCATTACAGCGAGCAGGAGAACCTGACCAGCGTTATCGACCCCCAGGGGCGGGTGGAAGAGACCCGGTACGGTCCGCAGGGGGAAATCCTGCGCCAGGTCTTGCCGGACGGCCGCGCCTGGCGCTACGGCTATGAACAACAGCAGCTCAGTGAAATTCAGGCCCCGGACGGCGCCCGGACCCGGTTTGACATCGACGGCCTGGGCCGGCTGCTGCGGGTCACCGACGCCCTGTACCAGCAGACGCACTATCACCACAGCCCGTTTCATGCCAGCCCGGCCGGCAGCGTCAGCGAGATTTGCTTACCGGACGGCGGGCGGCAGACGATTGATTACGACAGCGAGCGCCGGGTCTCGGCGGTGACCGACGGCGAGGGCCGGACCACCCGCTATACCTATGACGCCTTTGACCTGCTCAGCCGCCTCACCCGCCCGGACGGCTCGGCCCTGACCTTCGGCTACGACAGGCTGACCCGCCTGAAAACCGTGACCAACGCAACCGGCGACACCTACCGTTA
>NZ_JAPFCD010000125.1:0-1972 GCF_026153155.1 Photorhabdus aballayi
TCTGGTTGCTTGTCCATGAGTTTCATATCCACCCCCATAAAATGGGCGTCCGTGGGGTGAATGATGATCGCCCCTGTGAGTTGTAGTTAATTAAGATTCCGACCGAAATGCGCTAAAGTCATTTAGATGGCAATATAAAGAAGGCTGGTTATTTATTTCCAGCCTTCTTGATTAAAGCTTGCTATTCAGTTCTTTTTCATTAAGAAATCTATGCAATTTATTAATAAATGATATATTTTTTCGTATCATTAAAAAGACACATCGTATTTGCATAAATATCATATATAAAATAAAGGACAACCCTGACAGCTTAATAATAAAGTAATTTTCCCTGTAGAATTCGCTACCTTTCAGCAATATCACCATAAGATAAAACAGGGCAATCCCCACCAAGACAAAAGCAGAGATAATGATTATAAGAATCATCCCTTCAACTTTTTTCGCCTCATTCTTGCTAGCAAAAAAATCTATCTTTTCATTCTTCATTAAACCAGCAATAGCGTTAGGGTATAAATAACCAATCCAGACCCCACTTATAGCAAAAACAATTGCTGATATATTTTGAAGAACAGAAATAATATCAGTCACATTGCTATATTTAACATGAGAGCAGACCAAGTATGCTAATAATACACACACAGCTATTAGTAAAATCTGCGATAAGAACTTCCAAACACTCATTTCCTCCTCCTATCGCTATATCGCTGTAACTTTGCTATCCTCATTACTATCATTCCCACTACTCGCCGCCTTAACTTCAAGCCCTTTAAGCAAATCGCTCCTCTTGACATTAATTAACCTGGCAAGCACAGACGCCGATATGTGTTTTCTATTCGTTGCGACGTAAGAAGCGGCGATTGTTTCTCGCAAAACATATTCATCTAACCACTTGGTTGGACTATTTTTACCGCCCTGTTTAAATCCTATATTATTCCAGCTTGAGCCACTAGAGTAACCTTCATCATAGAAATCGAATAGTTCATCAATTTGAGAGTCTGAAAGACTATCTTCTATCATTAATTCTATTTGTTTTTCACCGCGTAATTTCGGTTTTTCATTTTTGTAACCTGGCACGCAATCCCATAGCTTTACCCACCACGCTCTTTTATCAGATACCACCGCACCAATGGTATCCCTTATTATTATATGTGTAATGCTATCTTTTAGCCTCTTAATCCCTTCCCTTCCTGCATTTTTCATATACTGATTATATTCAAATAAGAATCTGGCCCTGCTTTTGCCATCATCACTATCAAATGTTGCTGTTTGATAGGAAAAACTCTTGCCCTTGTTATTCTCTTTCTTTACCTCAGAAAGCTTTCTTCCTGAACAAGTCATTCTGAAATTAACATAATCTTTCACATACCTTACAAACAGGTAAGTATCAGTGTTTGAATGAGGAAATTTAATTGATGCGAATTTATTTAAACCAGATATGAACCAATAATAACATGGCTTACCCCAGATATATTTCTTTCCATTCTTTCCATCAGATGGAAGCATAATCACATCGTCCGCAGATTCTGTAACACTGGAATCGGCCTCAACCCCTTGTATATTGCCATTTCCATCTTCTTCTGATTTCCAAAGAACAAAGAAATAATCACCAGTCTTAGAACATTTATATGCATTACGACAATACACTTTTTTACGTAAACGCTTGTCATCAACTAACGGAAGGGTATTTTCAATGCTGTTATTATTTACCCAATTAACAAGATTATCGAAAACGCTCTCTGCGGAAAGTCCCTGAGGCTGCTCTTCATCACTGGACGAGTAAAACCCCATCTTTTTCACATCGAAAAATGTTACGTGCCCTAGCTCTTCTGACATTTAGAATCGGCTCCATGAGTAAATTATGTAACCTCATTCTATACAATGTGTATCTTGTTTCTAGCTGTATTTTTATACAGAAAAAGAAAAAGGCCACGCTATGCGCAGCCCTAAAGAATTTCAGACATAAAAAAACCTC
>NZ_JAPFCD010000126.1:0-1909 GCF_026153155.1 Photorhabdus aballayi
GTATTTTAACGCTAAGAAGGAACACATATGTAAGACTTAATCTATTTAACTTTAAAGGGCCGTAGGCAGGGATTGATATCGGCAGGTTGTTCATAGATAGATTCAATAGGAAATAAAGGTCAATTAGATCATACAGACCAGATATTCATATATAATCTTAATCATTCTTTAACTTGGGATCAGTATGCTAAGCATCATCCCATAACATTTAAAAAACCTGTTGATAAATCATCACCGCTTTTGAGAATAGCGATGTCGGAAAATGAAGTATTGGACGGTATCTTTGATATTTATAGAACGAATCAATCCGGGATTCAGGAGTTGTATTACACTATAAAGGTAATTGAGGCGACGATAGTTGATTTAGCTGTTTATCACCCCCATTCTATAACACATGCTGGCGCACAGCCGCAGGAAACGATATCTTTACGTTATAAGAGTATCACATGGACTCATCATATAGCAGGGACAAGTGCTTATAGTATTTGGGATGATCGCGTTTATTAATTTATTTGCCGGTAAAATAGTGTTGTTTTACCGGCAAAATTACCACTTGTTTTTCCTATAATGTCTGCTGTGTGCGATCATAAATACAATAGTGCATAACCAAGATAGTGTAAAAGAAGTATAAATCATAAAATCATTATTTGATATTGATACACCCAAAAATGGAATTTGATTAGTATAGAAGACATGTATATGGAAAAGGTTGGATGCTATCATAAGTAATACAGATGAAAAATTAATGTAAACATCATAGGGAATTAAAAGTTTCTTAAAAGCAAAGTATAGAGGATAAAGTGCAAGTAAAGAAAAAATAATGTATAAATAGTCAACCATTTCCTTCTTCCCGCAATATAATTGAAGTTTATAGACAAGAAATTCATTAATTCATTTTTCCTATAAGATCACTATTTGTTTTTCCTATAATATTTACCATGAGCAATCATGTATACAATATTGTAAATAATAACTAGAACAATAGAGCTATAAAATAAAAAATCATTATCAGATGTAGATACATCGAAAAATGGAATGTAATCAAAATTAAAAACATATAGATGATAACAAATAAATGACATTGCAAGTAATAAAGATGAGAAATTAACATAGACATTATCAGATATTAAAAGCTTTTTAAAAGCAAGATATAGGGGATAAAGTATAAGTAATGAAAAAATGATATATGCATAGCCCATTTATATCTTATTCCTTAATATGATCTATATTATCCATTGTATTTATTTGATGACAGTTCGTCTCGCTATTATATAAGGAACGCAGCTTAAATAGCTTAAAGCTAAAGAGTAATAATGTAAAAATTCATTGTCAGTGATATCTACATTGAAAAAAGGTATTGAATCGAAATTAAAAACATAAAGATGAAGTGCTGAAAGAACCAATGGTAATATTATTGCATAAAAATGGGGGTAAAAATTAGATGACATCAATAGTCTTTTTATGCAGAAATAAACAGGGAATAGAAGAATTAAAGACAATGAAACATAAGCCAAATTCATCAATAACTCCTCGCTTGACCATATATAGTGTTTAAATCGCCAACAATTTCTAAAATTATATCTTCTGTACCCATCATTTTAATTCCCTGATTTTTTAATCCCCAAAGCAGATCAGCATTAATATATCGATATAATCGTTGACTATCTGGTTCAAGCTTGTAGCCAAGTAGTCCATTAATAGACATACCAACATCAACCGATGTATATACTACATCAGCATCGCGTTTATCCATTCCAAAAGCTTTTTCTCCAACTCCTTCATAGACGAATTTAACTGGCCCAGTATAGCTTTCGCGATAAAGGATATAATAACCACTTTCAACAATATTATTAAAGCCATGAGCCATCAATGATGTTCCAAGTGCTGCTCCAACACCGCTATCAACAGC
>NZ_JAPFCD010000127.1:0-1751 GCF_026153155.1 Photorhabdus aballayi
TGGGCCGATGACTGGTCTCAGCATCTGCACCGCGACGGCGAAGAAACCCATTTCACCGACGGCGAGGGGGTGATTTACACCTTCCATACCCCAAAGGACAACGTCTTCTCGGTCAACCTGCATGCCGGCCATTATCTGCTGTACGGGCAACTGAGCGGCGAACTGCGCCTGTTTAACCGCCGTACTCAGCAGATACTGAGTTTTACCGAGGCGCAGGGCGATAAACGCCGCCTGTCCCTGATAGAAGACCGCAACGGCAATCAGACCGTCTTTCATTACGACGAACACCACCGCCTGACCCGTCTCACGCATGCCGACACGACGACCCTGGCGCTGCACTATGAGCAACAACAACTGACCGCCATTGACTGGCTGCACGCGGAACAACGCCAGCGGCTGGCGACCTGCCGCTACGATAACCAGGGGTATCTGGCAGAATGTGACGCCTTTCAGTTTCACCATCTGTGGCATAAATACAACCCGCACGGCTATATGACCCGCTGGCATGACACCGATAAAACCGATGTCACGATTCATTATGATAGCGCCGGCCGGGTGACCGCCACCACCACCCCGCAGGGGTACTGGCAGGACCGTTTTGAATACGATGATGACAATAACGTCACCACCTATTTCGATGCCGAAGGCGGCTGTACCCGCTACCACTATAACGCCGACGGGCTGGTCACCCGGAAAGTCGACCCGCTCGGCCATGCATCCCTGACTGAATGGGATTTCAGCTGCAAAGTCGCCGAAACCGACCCGCTGGGCCGAACCGCCGCCTATGAGTACAGCCCTTACGGCGAGCTGACCGGCTTCACCTCGCCGGCCGGGGACAGCACGGTTTACGACTACAATGAATACGGCCAGCTCACCCAGACGACTCAGCCGGATGGCGCCCGCTGGCGACTGCATTACAGCGAGCAGGGGAACCTGACCAGCGTTATCGACCCCCAGGGACAGGTGGAAGAGACCCGTTACGGCCCGCAGGGGGAAATCCTGCGCCAGGTCTTGCCGGACGGCCGCGCCTGGCGCTACGGTTATGAACAACAGCAGCTCAGTGAAATTCAGGCCCCGGACGGCGCCCGGACCCGGTTTGACATCGACGGCCTGGGCCGGCTGCTGCGGGTCACCGATGCCCTGTACCAGCAGACGCATTATCACCACAGCCCGTTTCATGCCAGCCCGGCCGGCAGCGTCCGGGAAATCCGCCTGCCGGACGGCATCCGCCAGACGATTGATTACGACAGCGAGCGCCGGGTCTCGGCGGTGACCGACGGCGAGGGCCGGACCACCCGCTATACCTATGACGCCTTTGACCTGCTCAGCCGCCTCACCCGCCCGGACGGCTCGGCCCTGACCTTCGGCTACGACAAACTCACCCGCCTGAAAACCGTGACCAACGCAACCGGCGACACCTACTGTTACACCCGCGACCCGGCCGGCCGGGTTATCCGCGAAACCGATTTTACCGGCCGGACGATTGACTATCAGTACGACCGCGCCGGGCGCCGCCTCACCGCCCGTTACCCCAATCATCAGCTGCTGCGCTGGTGTTACACCGACGACGACCGCCTCACCCGTCAGGAGGTGTGGCAGGAAGAAGCCGACCAATGTGCCTTACTTTCAGTCACCGCCTACGACCACGACGCGCAGGGACGGCTGGTCCGCGCCGCCAACCCGGACGCCGTGGTGGCGTTTGAATACGATGAATCCGGCCACCTGATTACCGAGACGATTAACGGGCGCGC
>NZ_JAPFCD010000128.1:0-1725 GCF_026153155.1 Photorhabdus aballayi
TTCGCGATGAACTCCGGGCCTTTCTTGACCGTCTGCCGGTTTTACAGCGCCTGTCTTTCTCCGATATGAGCCCGTTTATCTCAGACGCCACGCTGAACTGGCTTCATCCCCCGGCGGCGACCACCGTCAACAACGGCGCCGCTCAGGAACAGGACGCTATCTGGCACTGTTTTCAGCAACACGGACTGGAAGCCGCGCTCAACGCCGCGGAGCAACATCAGCAACAACTGACCGAACCCCGGGATCACTTCTACGGTCAACTGCTGACGGCCCAGTTACTTGAGCAGGCGGGAATGAATGCGCTGGCGCAACAACATTACCGGCATCTGCTCCAGGCAGGGCAACACCTGTCGCTCTCCCATTGGGAACCCGGCCTGCTGGCGGTACTGGCAGAAAAAGCCTCGACGACCTCCCCCTCAAAGGCCACGACTGCAAACAGGAGCGTTAACCCATGAACTGGCTTTCTCTACTGCTAAAAAATATCAAAAAACCGGCGATGCCGCGTCTGCCGCCACTGAAAGCCGCCGCTTCCCTGATACTGGCCCTCCTGCCCTGTATTGCCCTCATCTGGGTATGGTGGTGGGGACCCGGCTGGCAGTTTAAACAGACTCACCCGCTGGAAACCCTGTCTGCCCGCTGGCTGGCGACGGTTATCCTCCTCCTGCTGGCCCTGAGCGTTGTCGGCATGAAAATCTGGCGCCGTCTGCGCCAGCTTGAAAAACTCAAACTGGACGTGGAACTGAAAACCGTCGATCCGGTACAGGCCGATATCGCCCGTCAGGACAGTTATCTCCATCACTGGAAAGCCCAGCTGCAACGCCATCTGGGGACCTGGGATTATCTCTACCAGCGCCCCTGGTACCTGGTGATGGGGAACACCGGCAGCGGCAAAACCGCCCTGATCCAGGAAGGTTACCGGCTGACTGACATTGCCGCGCCGGACGCCCTGACCGGGGAAGAGGCGCTGCATCTGCGCTGCTGGCTGGGGGAGAAAGCCGTCATCATTGACCCGGACGGCTTCCTTATCGACCAGATATCGCCGCCGGACACCAGTAAACCCCAGCTCCCCGGCCGCCTGTGGCAGGCGCTGCTCGCCTGGTTAACCGAAAACCGTCAGCGCCAGCCCCTTAACGGCATTATTCTGACCGTAGATACTCACCGCTTACTGACCGACAACAAAGAACAGCGGGAACGGGTTATTGCCGCGCTTCACCTGCGCCTGCAGGATCTGCGATTAACCCTGCATCATCATCTGCCTTTCTATCTGGTGCTGACCAAACTCGATCGGCTGCACGGTTTCAGCGCCGCCTTTCAGTCGCTGGACAGACCGCAGCGCGCACAGATCCTGGGCGTCACTTTCAGTCTGAATGCGCAGGATGAGCAGCGCTGGCGCACTGAACTGGCACAGTTCTGGCGCCAGTGGATGCAACAGCTCAACGCGGCCATGCCGGACATGATGCTCAACAAAGTGGACAGCAGTCAGCGCAGCCCGCTGTTCAGTTTCACCCGCCAGATACAGGGGCTGCACAGCTATCTGGCGCAGCTGCTGGACGGGCTCCTCTACAACGGCGGCCCGGCACAGCCCGGCCTGCGGGGCGTTTATCTCACCTCGTCTAAACAAATCGGCCAGATGGACGACATGTTTACCCAGTCTGCCGCGGTGCAATATCACCTGGGACCGCAGGCCTTTCCCACCTGGCCGGTGGCGGATACCGTCCCCTACTT
>NZ_JAPFCD010000129.1:0-1574 GCF_026153155.1 Photorhabdus aballayi
ACAGTTTGGTAGTTCATTACTGGGGTATAGTGAGCGTCAGGATGCGGAAGCCATGAGCCAACTACTACAAACCCAGGCTAGTGAGTTGATACTAACCAGTATTCGTATGCAGGATAACCAACTGGCCGAATTGGATTCGGAAAAAACCGCTTTGCAAGTCTCTTTAGCTGGGGTGCAACAACGGTTTGACAGCTACAGCCAACTGTATGAGGAAAATATCAACGCAGGTGAGCAACGGGCATTAGCGTTACGTTCAGAATCTGCTATTGAATCCCAGGGAGCGCAGATTTCCCGCATGGCTGGCGCAGGTGTCGATATGGCGCCGAATATCTTCGGCCTGGCTGACGGTGGCATGCATTATGGCGCAATTGCCTATGCTATTGCTGACGGTATTGAATTGAGTGCTTCTGCTAAGATGGTTGATGCAGAGAAAGTTGCGCAGTCGGAAATATATCGCCGCCGCCGTCAAGAATGGAAAATTCAGCGTGACAACGCACAAGCGGAGATTAATCAGTTAAACGCGCAACTGGAGTCACTGTCTATTCGCCGTGAAGCGGCTGAAATGCAAAAAGATTACCTGAAAACCCAACAAGCTCAGGCACAGGCACAATTAACCTTCCTGCAAAGTAAATTCAGTAATCAAGCGCTATATAGTTGGTTACGAGGACGTTTGTCGGGAATTTATTTCCAGTTCTATGATTTGGCCATATCCCGTTGCCTGATGGCAGAGCAATCCTATCAATGGGAAGCTAATGATAATTCCATTAGCTTTGTCAAACCGGGTGCATGGCAAGGAACTTACGCCGGTTTACTGTGTGGAGAAGCTTTGATACAAAATCTGGCACAGATGGAAGAGGCATATTTGAAATGGGAATCTCGCGCTCTGGAGGTGGAACGCACCGTTTCATTGGCAGAAGTTTACGGTTCGCTGGCGGATAAGGATCGTTTTAATCTGGCGGAACAAATACCCTTATTATTGGATAAGGGTGAGGGAACAGCGGGAACTAAAGAAAATGGTTTGTCATTAGCTAGTGCTATTCTGTCATCTTCGGTCAAATTGTCTGATTTGAAAATGAAAATGGATTACCCGGATAGTATTGTTGGTGATAACAAGATTCGTCGTATTAAGCAAATCAGTGTTTCACTGCCTGCGTTGATTGGGCCTTATCAGGATGTTCAGGCTGTGCTCAGTTATGGTGGCAGTACTCAGTTGCCGAAGGGCTGTTCAGCGTTGGCTGTGTCTCATGGTACTAATGATAGCGGCCAATTCCAGTTGGATTTTAATGACGGCAAATACCTGCCATTTGAAGGTATTGCGCTTGATGATCAGGGTACACTGAACCTGCAATTCCCGAATGCTACCGACAAGCAGAAAACTATATTGCAAACTATGAACGATATTATTCTGCATATTCGTTATACCATCCGTTAATTAATTTAGCGATTACATAATACAGGCTCTCCTTCGGGAGAGTTTGATAGAAGCAATTTTTGAGATATTTATAGAAGGTAAGTTTTTAAATTAATTTTAGGTTTCTATATTATTTAAGTTTAATTTGTGTGATTTATGGTTT
>NZ_JAPFCD010000013.1:0-110088 GCF_026153155.1 Photorhabdus aballayi
CAGGAGCTTATCGCTTATCTGACCGCGAATCTTCTGCCCACCACACAGGCGGTTATCCGCCTTGTCAAAGAAGCGTGGGATATCCGTTACACCGTTCCCGGCATGAATAAATGGCTGCACCATAATGGATTCAGTGATAAAAAACCGACCGGCGTGCCACACAAGTTCAACGCGGAACAGCAGCGGGCCTTTATAGAAACCTACGGGAAACTCAAGCAGGAAGCCGGAGACCATGAGCCCATCCTGTTCATTGATGGCGTCCATCCCACTCAGGGGACGAAACTGGCTTATGGCTGGATGCGTAAAGGCCAGAAAACCGTAGTGAAAACCACAGGAAGCCGTACCCGTTTGAACCTGATGGGAGCCCTGAATCTGGCCGATATCAGCAAAACAGTCGTACGCGAATATGATCGTATCGACAGTTATCACATAGCAGAATTCTTCATTGCCCTGCGTGAAACCTATCCGGCCAGTCAGAAGGTTCATATTATCCTTGACGGAGCCGGTTATCACCGGAGTGAGTTGGTGAAAGACTGGGCTTATGTGATGAATATTGAACTTCATTACTTACCGCCCTACAGCCCAAATCTGAACCCGATAGAAAGGCTGTGGAAAGTGATGAATGAACAAGTCAGAAATAATCGTTACTTCGCCTCGGCGGCCTTGTTCAGGCAGGCAATACATCACTTTTTTACGGAAATATTACCGGAACTTGCCGGGAGTCTGTCACGCCGTATTAATGACAATTTTCAGATTCTGAATCCTACATCTTCAAGTTAAGCGGGTATATATCCAGTACGGAGTTTAACTTCAGATAAGCGAATAAGATTGTGCTGCATAAAATAACTCCTGTAATTTTTTAACGTCTACAGAGCTATTTAATTGAAAATAATTAGATTAAACGAGTCATGAAATAAAAAAAATTTCAGTCGGAATAAAAACCTGAAAATTTTAGTTGGAATGAAAATGTGATATTTCCATTCCATAGAAAAATCATTTTACCCTATTCACAAGAGACAATTTAAGTTCCGATGCAACAAGCCAATCACCTTCCATCACTTCTTTAGCCAGAGACGGCATGGTTTTTCTCAGTCGATCTATTGGATTAGTATCATAAATATCTGGATAAAGTATTTGAGCAAAAACAACGTTACTTATCACTATATTTTTAGCTGAACAGTAGATAATCAAATCAAGGTACTGTAGTAATCTAAGATTAATAAATTTCTTAATCTCAACCTCAGAGATATCTTTCCTTGGGAAGATCTTCTTTTTTCGTCTTTCTTCAGCTAAAAATTGTTTGAATGCCTGATAAAGTACATCATCTTTTGCAGCCAGATTAACACTAAGATACCATTCAGGACGGCTATCTTCGGTTCCTTTATAAATAAGGACGTTGTCATTAACATAATTTTCATCTTTCTCAATGAGAACCTTATGTATGAATTCATCAGATGATAAATCACCAATGGAATGCTGATGGGCGGCAAGTTGGAGATCAACATCACTCATCGTATGTAATGGCAACTCCATATATTCACGAAGAAATTCTTTGTTAGAATTCAAATAATCAAGAGATAAAACAGTTTTAATTTCAATATCATTGATAAATTGATTATATTTTTCAACCTTGTCATCAATAATATCTGACTTATAGTTATTTTCCTTATAGAAAGAATGTAATTCTTTTATTTTTGCGGGAAAATTCCAATATTCATGCCGTATTTGCAAAGCCAGAAACCATTGTTCATGGTTTAAAGAATGAACATATTTTTCATATTTCTCGATATCAAACCAATTTAAACAGTAATATTCATCCATCAGCATTGTTTAAAAACCATCCTAAAATGTTCAGTTGATACAGATTAACATATGGAACCTATCCACTACGCTCTTTTACCAAATTTTCCGATCAGCACATTTTCACCTCGCTCCAACATATCCATATAGTCAGCATACCATTGCAGCATTTCCTTGCGACCATCCAAATATTGGGCGTGATTGTATGTTCCTCTGATACTGTTCTTATCAACATGTGCAAGCTGTGTTTCAATCCATGCAGTGTTATAGCCCTGTTCATGTAAAATTGTACTCATGGTATGGCGAAATCCGTGGCCTGTTGCTCTGCCATCATAACTAATGCGTTTAAGAACCTGATTAATGGCAGCTTCACTCATTGGCTTACTTGCATCATTCCGTCCGTGAAAAACAAAGTTAAATCGACCTGTGATCGCTGCTAATTCTTTCAACAAAGCCAAAGCCTGCTCAGAAAGCGGGACGATATGAGGTCTACGCATTTTCATGCGCTCTTGAGGGATTTCCCAAATTGCTTTATCAAAATCAATTTCTGTCCAAGTAGAAGCGCGCAATTCTATGGTTCTCAATCCTGTAAGCAAAAGTAATTTGGTCGCGATTTGAGTAATTTTACTTCCGCTGTAGAAGGACAATGCTTGTAAGAATGCGGGTAATTCATCAACATTCAAATGTGGGAAATGCTTGGCTTTCGGTGTTGCTAATGCGCCAGCCAATTCAGCAACAGGATTATATTCTGCTCTTCCCGTGACAATTGCGTATCTGAAAACTTGATTACATGCCTGCCTGATCTTTTTCAACTTATCGAGAACGCCGCGTTGTTCCATTTTACGCAGGACTGTGAGCATGTCTAAAGGTTTGATATCGGTGATGGCGTGTTTGCCAATGAAAGGAAAAATATCTTTTGTGAAGCCTTCTAAAAGGTCTTCTGCATATCCCTTTGACCAGTTAGGGAGCTTGTAGGCGTGCCATTCAAGGGCAATTTTTTCAAAGCTGTTATTTACGATGAGAGCCTTTTCCCTTTTTTCCTGTCTTTTGACCAGCCCCGGATCATCGCCATTTGCCAATATTTTCTTGGCGTCTTCTCTTTTGTTTCTGGCTTCTGCCAAGGTTACGGTAGGGTAAGTACCAAATGCCAATCGCTTTTCTTTGCCAGCAAAACGATATTTTAACCGCCAACATTTGGAACCATTCGGGAAAATTTCTAAGTACATGCCCCCACCATCGGAGAGTTTGTACGATTTGTCTTTGGGCTTAGCGGTGTCTATCTGTCTGGCTGTCAACTTCATTTGGGGGCATCTATTTTGATTGAACCTAACAATGCCCCCGATTATGCCCCCAAAGATCTGTAGATTTCAACATACCCTAGTAGACATCAATAGATTGTAGTTTGTTGGTTTTCTTTGTTTTTTAAGGAATTTGTAGACTTTAAAAGACGTTTGGAGACTTTGTGATGGCACGCCCTACAGGATTCGAACCTGTGACCTACGGCTTAGAAGGCCGTTGCTCTATCCAGCTGAGCTAAGGGCGCATTTTGAGAGATGAGCTGCATCAGTAATGCTCTGATGCGGGGAGAGATTATACGGTGACAACTCCTTGAGTCAATGGCTTTTCTGCTTATAAATCTTCATCTGGCTATTTTCTGATTATCAATAAAACTGACATCACGTTCATGTTCTGACAAAATAGGCTGTATCCCAATGTTTGATTTATGGATTTATTCGTACATGCCAGCAAAAATTATTGACGGGAAAACGATTGCGCAGACAATCAGAAGTGAAGTCGCAGTGCGTGTTCAGCAACGTGTTGCTGCGGGAAGACGTGCTCCTGGTCTTGCCGTTGTGTTAGTCGGTGAAAATCCTGCTTCTCAAATTTATGTCGCAAGCAAACGCCGTGCCTGTGAGGAAGTCGGGTTTGTTTCCCGTTCCTATGACCTGCCAGATACCACCAGCGAAGCAGAGTTGTTGAATCTTATCGATCAACTCAATAACGATTCAGAAATTGATGGAATTTTGGTTCAGCTCCCTTTACCTGCCGGTATTGATAACGTCAAAGTTCTGGAACGTATCCGGCCCGATAAGGATGTTGATGGCTTCCATCCCTATAACATTGGTCGTTTGTGTCAACGTGCTCCAAAGCTGCGTCCTTGTACTCCGCGCGGTATCGCAACGTTGCTTGAGCGTTGTGGAATCAACACTTATGGGCTGAATGCGGTCATTATCGGCGCTTCAAATATTGTTGGTCGTCCAATGAGTTTGGAACTATTACTGGCTGGCTGTACCACTACGGTGACTCATCGTTTCACTAAAGATTTACGTCATCATGTGGAGCATGCAGATTTGCTCATTGTGGCGGTCGGTAAACCAAACTTTATCCCCGGCGAGTGGATTAAACCCGGCGCTATTGTTATTGATGTCGGGATTAATCGCCTGGAGGATGGAAAAGTTATCGGCGATGTTGATTTTGACACTGCATCAGAGAGAGCAAGTTGGATCTCTCCGGTTCCGGGAGGAGTTGGCCCGATGACAGTCGCGACACTTATCCAGAATACCTTGCAAGCCTGCGAGGAATACCACGATGTGGAAAAAATTGAAGGTTGTTGATGGAAATTTTTTATTTAGAAGGCCACCCTCATGTGGCGTTGTGTGATCTGTTGAAGTTTCAAGGGTGGAGTGAAAGCGGCGCTAGCGCTAAAGCGGTTATTGCTGAAGGTCTGGTTGAAGTCAATAATCAGATAGAAACCCGTAAACGTTATAAAGTTATAGCCGGGCAGGTTGTTACTTTTCATGGTAAATCTGTCCACATTAAAGAATGATTAAAGCGGGCTCCCTTAAAAATGAAGGGAGCCGTAGATTGCGGGTAAAGTCCTGGCTTTTTGGTTGGGACTAACCGAAAAAGTGTTTAATCGGTATGTCTGGGAAGTGAGTAAAGCGAGGGCAAAAAGGAGAAGGTAGAACATATTCTCGGATGTTAAATAACATCGTGGTTATCGTTGATAGATATTAAACTTGATTTAACTGAGTGCCTTATAGGCTGAATGCTTTTGGGTAAATCCGATAAGTTTTTGCTACCAGTTAACCGAAGTATCTGTAGTTAAAAGATATCTCAATGTAAGATAATGAAAATATAAACGTCTTATCACTCTTTTAATATCTATACCCTTCATCTTTCAAGCTGCTGCTTTGTTGGCTGCTTTCACTCACCCCAGTCACATCGTTATCTATGCTCCTGGGGATTCGTTCACTTGCCGCCGCGCTGCAACTCGAAATCTATTAGGTATATAATTATCGCTTTGCTGTTTATTGTATAAATCGGCTTGCTTAGGTTTTAAAATAAAGTGAAAACAGATAGTTAAAATGATGATGAAAAGATTATTGCGGTAAATAAAGGTTAAATCTGATAGTTAATGTATAAGGTTAATCTCTGTTGAATGTAAAAAGCGCTAAGTAGAAAAGATTTTAGCTTCAATATTAGAAGGTTAAATGAGTTGATAACCAAAATGGATACTTTTATCGATATCAATTGATTTTACTGGGAATTTTTATTTTACCCTGCAATTCTCCATTTTATTTACTGTGATACGCCAGGGCGATAAAGCAACCTTAGTTAAGCGTGATTTTAATCATCCACCAAGATAAGTTTTTTCATGCGAGTACTCTCATGGTGTTTTGTGCAGGCGGTATTGAGATAGCACAAGGCCACTTAGCAAATGGTATAAGGTTTTAATAATATTCAGTAAATATGTTGTATTTAAGGTTTTATGCGTTTTTAGTATTTACCACACTTATGAATATTGCAGGTTTAATACTGGGTTATTTTAACGCAATACTTATTGAAAAATGTATAATCTGATGATAATTTAAACTTAATATGCTGATTTTAATGATAAAACAAACCAGTGGAGTAAATAGTTTGGAATTAAATCAAGTGATTAAAGCTCTTAATGAATCTGGTAACAACTGGACTGTAGAGCAAATAGGTGAATGTCTTGCAATTACTAACGAAGACGGAATTAAAGCACATCTGGCTATTTGTGGAAGACAAATTACAGTGGAAGCATTACTGTTTTCGGAAGAGAATGTTTTAGATCCCGCTTCTTTAAATCAGTTTATTTTAGAAACACATAAAATGATGCCTCTGACTTCAGTTGGAATAACTAAAGTAGATGGCCAATCTTACTATACCGCTTTTGGTTCATTGTCATCAGAATCAAAACAAGAAAGCGTTGTCATCGAAGTCTCTATGCTGTTTGCCAACATCACTGAGCTTCTTGATGCGTATTCTGAGTTTCTAAAATAACAATGTAGGGGAAAGGTCAATGAATGTATGGAAAAAGCTTTTTAAGGCAATTAAAGGAACGGTAAATAACGCGGCAGAATCTGTCGCTGATGGCAACGCACTGACGATTCTTGATCAGGAAATCCGAGAAGCAAAAGCAGAAATCCGCCGTGCGGATGAAAGCCTGGTTAGCATTATTGCTAAGCGAAAAATGGCGGAGAAAAAGGTTTCTGATATCAAAAATAGTATTACAGAGTACGAGGGGTATGCTCGCTCTGCTGCGGGTAAAGGTGACAATGGGCTTGCTCTGGAGTGTGCTCAGAAAGTTGCGACTCTGCGTGACGAGCTGGAAAGAGAGCAAACGTTGTTTGAGTCGTTCCAGAAGGCTGAAACGACGCACCGACACAATGTGCAAGAAGCGAAGAAGAAGGTGTCTCAGCTTGAGAATCAGGTTGATTTGGTTAAGGCAACTGAACAAGTGCAGAGAGCTCAGGCTGCGACTCAAAGCTCTGTTGTTGGCGCCTCGTCAAAAACATCTACCGCCCTTGATTCCCTTGAGCGTATCAAGTCACGTCAGGCTGAGAAAGCGGCGCAGTTCGAAGCTCAACAAGAGCTTCACGATAGTATGACTTCTAGCGATCTGGATAAAAAGCTTAAAGAGGCAGGCATAACGTCAAACTCTACGTCGTCCGCAGAAGATGAACTTGCCCGTATCCTTGGCAAGTAAATACTCAGTTGTTAAATCAAGATCCTGCTTTTAAAGTGGGATCTTCCTATCAAGAGACGTTTTTATGCTTTCCAAAATCGCAGATGCGTTTAAGAACGCGTTCGGGAGTAAAGCAGTTGCGCCTGTTGTTCCAACGGTGCCGGAAGTATTAGGTTTGCGTATTGGTGGTGTATTTGAGATAGATCCGCTGATGCTAAAACTGATTGAGTCTGACCTAACAATCGAAAATGCGGCTTCAACTCAGCTTATATGTTCCGTTGGGGTTGTCGATTTAGGTGATAACGTGCGTTTGGTTCGTTATTACACGGATGATGAAGGTTACCTTCAAGTGCTGCAAGAAGGGGATGGGGATGACGGCGTGAAAGAAGTGAGCCTGTGGTACTTTTACGAAACTAAACCGGTAGATTCACAAGCTCAATGGGATGCGCTGATTAAAAACGGGATTGTCACGCCAAATGGGGAATATGATCTCGACGGCACCCAGTTCTCTCGGTTATGGGACAATGTTAAGCCTGTGGCTGTGACTGAGAAAACTTACAGTAAAGAGGGGCGTATAACCGAAACTGATCAGTTTGTGATGGTGTATACGCGTCAGGTTACTCATAACCGCACAGAAGAGCTTCAAGTTGTGGGCGAAGAAAAAGTTGTCGGGAATCACCTGGATAGATTGATGGTATTGAGCACCGGTATTCAACTTAACCAAACTGATTTTAAAGTGGTGGCATAAATGATCACATTGGAAAATGAAGAACAGGCTTTCACTCAATTTATGCATGGTGTAGGCAATTTTGGTTTGTGTTTTGGTTTGGCGCTGGTTTTTTTCATCGTTTTCAAATTTATCTACACAATAATTACTCCGCATGATGAGTGGAAACTGATCAAGGAAGAGAAAAACACAGCCGCTGCGATATCGCTTGGCGGTGCGCTGGTTGGTTACAGCATCGCCATTGCAAGTGCGGCAAGCAACTCTGTTGGCGTCATTGATTTCGTGATGTGGAGTGTTATTGCGTTGTTGGCCCAGATTGCTGGTTTTTTCATGGTTCGCATATTTATGATGCCAAAGATTGTATCTCGCATCGAGAATAATGAGGTCCCGGCTGCGGTTGTGCTGGCGGCGGTGTCAATTTCTGTTGGTCTTTTAAATGCAGCTTGCATGACTTACTGATTTGGGGATCGTATGACGAACGGCAACAAAAAGCGCAGAATGCGCAGCACCGCCATTAACATTGAGAGTAAACGTAAATATTGGCGTGGGTTCTCATTCACGTCATTGGCGCTCAGTGTGGGTTCACTCGTGGGTTGCGGTCAATCGGCGGATGAACTGTCAATTAATATCTATAAGGATTTGGCGTCTTGTCAGAATAATCCAAAGAATACGATCGCTGCTCAGTGTGAAACCACATACCAGGCGGCATTACGTGAAGCGGAACGCACTTCGCAGAAATTTCGTAAGAAAGCCATGTGTGAGCTTGAGTACGGTGAGTGTGAAGCAATGCCGGGGGCTGTAGGTTATCGACCGAAGATGGCCGCTTTTATGATGGCGGAGGTGAAGCCAGAACAGTTTAACCAATACGACATGGCTGAAAAGTACCGTAATGTGTTTTACCAGCCGCTATTTACTTCAACGTCAGGCTATAGCGACTTGTACGGTAAGCTTTTTTTCGCTGATAGTAAGGTCATTGGCGCTTATTCCGATATTAGCAACATCCAGTACGAGATGAACCGACGTTATTTGCATCCGCTGGAGACGGTTCGTTTGCCAATTGAGAAAGAAGTTTCTCAAGGTGGAACATATGTCGTTGCAGGTATAAACCCTATACTGGGCTCCCGATCAACTTCTTATATTACATCTGGGGTCGTTGGTGAAATCGGTGATTACTCAGCGCGTAAGCATAAAGAGAGAATGTATCGAGAGCGCTTGATACGTGAAAATGAGCAAAAGTTTAAAAACAGTGATTCTCGTTATTCTGGCTATGATAGTAAGCCAATCGTTACCACCAAATCTTCTGGGGGTTTTGGTTCAACATCTTCCGCTAAATACAGTTGGGGGGGTTAACCAGCGCTGACATTTTATTCTCGGGCTTTTTGTTATCAGTGTTTTGCATAGAGTCATTATTGCTGTATTAAGCACTTGTGCGATGATTGTTTCCAAGATTCAAATAAGCATTATCAAAGGGTTAACGTCATGCTTCAGATCCCAACAACACCTCGTCATGACTGGAAAGCGCGAGCAAAAGAATTTGGGTTTGGTTTCCACACAATCGATAATGAACCGTACTGGACGGAAGACCATTACTATCAGTTTACTCTCAAGCAAATTGAAGAGCATATTGAAGAGCCGACAGCGGAAATTCACCGGTTGAGTCTTCAAGCGGTAGAGCGAGTAGTCAACAGTGATGAGTTGATGGCTAAATTCCAAATTCCAGAAGCAATGTGGTCATTGGTTCGTGCATCTTGGCAGCGCAGAGATCCAAGCCTCTATAGTCGCCTCGATTTTGCTTATGATGGTAAAAACCCGGCGAAATTATTGGAAATTAACTCAGATACGCCGACATCAGTTTATGAACATGGCTTTTTTAGCTGGTTGTGGCTGGAAGATAAGGTTAACCGTGGCGAATTGCCTCATGCTGCCGATCAGTTCAATTTACTCCAGGAGTTGCTTGTTAATCGCTTCTGTGAATTGAAACCCTTTTTGCCATTCAACACGCTTCATTTTGCCTGCTGTAAGGGCACAGAAGAAGACAAAGGTTCGGTTGATTACATGGCTGACTGTGCTAGAGATGCCGGTATTCATACTGAGTTTGTCTACATTGAGGACATTGGACTCAGCGAGTGTGGTAAGTTTACGGATAGTAATAACAAGATTATAGATTCTATATTCAAGTTGTACCCGTGGGAGTTCATGTTTCGTGAAGAATACGCTCAACACTTGGTTACCGCCGGTGTTAACTGGTTTGAGCCAATGTGGAAATCTATCACTTCGAACAAGGCAATTTTGCCATTGCTTTGGGAGATGTTTCCCGGACACCCAAATCTGCTTGAAGCTTATTTTGCCGATGATCCGCAAGCCAAGCGTCTGACTCATTACGTTATGAAGCCGATATTCAGCCGTGAGGGTGCGAATATTAGTATTCATCAAGATGGCAAAGTGGTTGAAAAAGTAGATGGTCCTTACGGTGAAGAGGGTTATGTTGTGCAGCAATACACCTCGTTGCCAAAGATCGGTAATAGCCATGTTCTTATCGGTAGTTGGCTTATTAATGATGCGCCTGCGGGTCTATCGGTCAGGGAAGATATTGGCAGGATCACGAAAGATACATCACGATTTGTGCCCCATATTATTTTAGGTTAATGATTCTATAACTATCTGTTTCTTCTCCATAAATCTTCCAGTCCAAAATAGAGAGTTGATATATTTATTTCTGGAGCAGGGTGGGAAACCCTGCTTTCTGACCTTGGTAAACATTCAACTTTATTGATTGCTGAAATGTCATATCGATATGATTTTTCATCCATTTTTTAACATGTATTCTCCTTCTTCTTTATTACTATGGTGAAGCACTGTACGCATCAGAAGTCGATCCAATTCGGTATCTGTGAGGTGTTTTTTGTCTTTGAGTTCGCAGCGGGTAACTGAATCATCCAATTCGCGGCAGATAAAGTTATGAATGCGCTTAAAACGTGGGCTATACTCCGTTTCGTCAGCGTTACGCTTGATGGCAAGTAGAGTCTGTATCTCTTGCATCAGCGCTGTGTCTGCAACAGTTCCGGCCAGCAGGGTGTCGAAGCGCATCGGAGGTACGCCTTTACCGGCTTCGATCCAACGTACCGCCAGCAATGGGCGTAGTACATAAAGGTATTTTTTCAGCCGAATTTTCTCGCCTTGCAGATAACCACGAAAGTTTTTCTTCGCCATCGACAGATAGTGATATCGCGCTCTGTTGTTGGAGAAATAGTCTGGTAATAGGGCACGTAGCGCCGCCATAAACTCCACGTCTTCGTAGTAGATTACCGGTGAGTCTGCCCATTCCATCAATGTCGGGTTGGCTCGTTTCAGCAACCCTAAAGTTTTACGCAGTTCCCAACCACAGATATCTAGCTCGTTGCTGATCGGTAGCTCAATAACATCCCGAGAGGGATCGACGCGTAAGTACCATGATGGCGCATGTACATAAATAAAACGTACATCGTAATCACTGTTTGCCGAGGCAAATCCCCAACCGCGGCTACCTGATTCACAGGCGTAGAGTATTCGTATTTGCAGCTCTGTCTCAAGTTGCGCCAGTTTTTGGCATATGTGCTGCTTCATGATGTCACTGATACCAAATTTTTCTTTCATCTTGATTATCCTTTTACGCAAACCACTTGACGCAGGGTGTGAACGATTTCTACTAGTGAAGACTGAGCGGCCATTACAGCCTCAATGTCTTTGTAGGCCATCGGAATTTCATCGATGACGTCGCTGTCCTTGCGGCATTCCACGTGTGCCGTGGCACGCTTCTGATCCTCTATTGTGAAGCGTTTTTTCGCTGCCGTGCGGCTTAATACTCGTCCTGCACCGTGGCTGCATGAGCAAAAACTCTCTTCGTTTCCCAGACCGCGCACGATAAAGCTTTTCGCGCCCATTGAACCAGGAATGATGCCCATGACGCCTTGGTGTGCAGCGACTGCGCCTTTGCGTGTTACTAACACGTTTTGGCCGAAGTGCTGCTCCTGTTGTACATAGTTATGGTGACAATTTACCGCTTCCATCGTGGCAGTGAACGGTTTTGCTATTACCGTCGCCAGTGCTGCCAGTGTATGTTGCATCATGACTTCGCGATTATGGCGGGCGAAGTTTTGCGCCCAACCGACCGCTTCCATGTAATCGGTAAAGTGACGGCTGCCTTCTTCAAAATAGGCCAGGTTACGGTCAGGCAGATTAGCGATGTGCTGTTTCATGTCCTGTTGGGCAAGGGTGATAAATAGATTGCCAATAGCATTTCCTACACCGCGGGAGCCACTATGCAGCATTACCCATACTTGGTCAGATTCATCCAGACACAGCTCAATAAAATGATTACCGGTACCTAGTGTCCCTAAGTGTTGATGGTTATTGGTTTTCAGTAATTGTGGATATTTATCGGTTAGCCGTTTAAACCCGGCCTGCAACACGCTCCAATGGCGATCGACGGTTTTTGGCGGTTGCTGCCAGGTGCCTTTATCCTGACCGGTACGGTTTGCCGTGCGTCCATGTGGTACAGCGATTTCAATAGCATGGCGGATCGCATATAGGTTGTCCGGTAAATCTTTGGCATTCAATGAGGTACGTACTGCCATCATGCCACAGCCGATATCTACGCCTACCGCGGCAGGAATAATCGCTCCACGAGTCGGGATGACACTGCCGATGGTTGAACCTTTCCCAAGATGTACGTCAGGCATAACCGCTAAATGGCTAAATATGAAAGGCATTTTTGCCGTATTCAACAGTTGCTCACGAGCTTCCGCTTCTACCGGTACACCATAAGTCCACATTTTTACTGGTACACTGTTTGGCGCGGTCATCAACTCGTAATCGTTTGTTATCACATTGTTCTCCCGGTTACTTAGCCGTCACTATTATTATAATTTAAAGTAACGAATATTTTTCCTTTCTAATCAATGCTTCTGAATTTGTTTTTTATCTTGATCTTCTCTTGAACCATTAGGAAAATATTGTAAATGGAAATTTTATTCCACTATTAATATAGTATTCTGTTTAATGGTAATTGCAATTATTTGAGTTATTATTTTGTTGAGTAATGTTGAAATTGTGATGTTAATCCATATAAAAATGTGTTTGTAAAAACATATATGAATTTATTATAGTTTTAAATTGTGTTGATAATTGTAAAGGAAATGTAAAACAATTAAATTATTTAATGTTATGATATTATTGTAATAGTGAGTTTATATACTATTCAAATAGATGTATATATTTTTACAATTATCATGTGGATGTGAATAATTATTAAATGAGTAACATTATCTTTTTATGAAATAATATTTCTATGGTTGAAATAAAATAATAGGCTGAATTTAATATATTTATTGAAAATATCAACATGTGTAGTATATGGCCTATAACATTTTCATTGATTTATTCTTGTTAAATTTTTTATATCTTGTCGATATGGGGAAATGTTTTAACTACTTGTTTTATTTTGATTTTTGTTTAGTTGGCTTATTTGTATTGCCAAGTATAGAAAATAAATCCCTGCATTATTTATAGCTGATAATTTATAATGAGCGAATGATTTCTTATTGTTTAAATATATGTGAAAATAGTCGAAAATTATCATGTCATTTATCATTCACTAGATAAGTATATATGGCTGTTACCAATCAATAATCATGGGGAAATTATGATTTTTTATTCTTTTTTTGTTAGAATATTTTCACGTTTATTATTGGTTTTAATAATTCATTAATTTTAAAGTGAAAAATATGATATTAAAAATATTTAATAAAAATTTGTTTTGGATAAAAAAGATTTTTATTAATATTTCGTTTGCTCCAATAAACAAACAGGTTTTACATTGTGAGGTGATTTGTTTATCTTATGGTCAACATTAAGGAAATAATGATAAATATTGTCCTTAATAGTTATTTTTTCCTATTCATAAAGGAGGTAATTAGCCTCTTTTTCACGATATTACTTGCATTTTAACTTTAATCTCCTTATTAAAATTGTACGGAAATTATCCGCACAATTTGATGTTATATTGGGTAATGTGAATTTATGTATACCCAATGGATTTCAAGAAACAAAGAGGCAACTTGAAAGATGACGGGTATATCAAATTAACCAATTAATTGTGGCTAATTTGGCGATTATCATCATTATTAATCATCGTTAATACTTGCCAGCACGTTTCCTGCCTGTTGATAATTGCCTTCTTCTGCATAAATAACGATTTTCCCAGAACGATGTGCGGTGAGTTGCGTTTCCATTTTCATTGCTTCCATGACCGCAATGACATCACCTTGTTTAACTTTATCGCCTTCCTGCACATACCAGGATTGTAAGACGCCGGATATTGGTGCTGAGACAGGATTAGATGCTGTCATTGGCTCCTCAGCTTCACTACCTTTGCTCTCAGTGATGGGATTTTGCCCAGAAGCAGGCAATGAAAGCCTTTGTAATAATTCGGCGGGGAGTCCAAGTTCATGCCGACGGCCGTTAATTTCAATAAAAGTGTGTATTACCTTTTCTGGGTAAGGGTTTTCCTGACGCGGAGATATTTTTATATCATTGATAAAGTCAGTTTCGATCCAGCGTGTATGGACGTTAAATGTGTCATCGGAAATAAAATCAGGATGCTCCATTACTGCTCGATGAAAAGGCAATACTGATGCAACGCCTTCAATAGTGAATTCCTTTAATGCACGTCGCGCACGGGCAATAGCTTGTTGGCGGGTTGTTCCGGTGACGATTAGCTTAGCCATCAGCGAATCAAAGGTGTCAGGAATGGTGGAACCTGCTGCAACGCCAGAATCCAATCTTATACCTGGGCCGGAAGGGGGAGAAAAGAGCGTCACAGTTCCGGGCGTTGGTAAAAATCCTTTCCCTGCATCTTCGGCGTTAATACGGAACTCAAAAGAATGGCCTAAAGGAATGGGCGTTGAGGTCAATGATAAAGGTTTACCTTCTGCAATCCGAAATTGTTCTATCACAATGTCGATCCCGGTGGTTTCTTCGGTGACGGGATGTTCGACCTGCAAGCGAGTATTGACTTCCAGAAAGGAAATGGCGCCGTCTGCACTGAGTAGAAATTCCACCGTACCGGCTCCGATATAATGGGCTGCGGTACAAATATCTTGTGCCGCTTGATGAATACGCTGGCGCTGATGTTCGGTCAAAAATGGGGCCGGCGCTTCTTCTACCAGTTTTTGGTTACGCCGTTGCAGTGAACAATCACGTGTACCAAGTACCACCACATTGCCGTGTTTATCAGCCAGAATTTGCGCTTCAATATGACGAGGTTTATCCAGGAACTGTTCAATGAAACATTCTCCACGACCAAAGGCCGCGGTTGCTTCACGGACAGCCGAATTGTAGAGTTCAGTGACTTCATCGAGCCGCCATGCCACTTTCATGCCACGTCCGCCACCGCCATATGCTGCTTTAATTGCAATTGGCAGGCCATATCGTTCGGCAAACGCCAGAGCTTCCTCTGCGTTTTTTACCGGTTCTTCTGTGCCTGAAACCTGTGGCGCGCCTACACGTTGGGCAATTTTACGTGCTTTAACTTTGTCACCCAAAATATCAATTGTCTCTGGTTCAGGGCCAACCCAGATCAAGCCTGCATCAATGACTGCACGGGCAAATTCTGCCCGCTCAGCCAGAAAGCCGTATCCGGGATGTACCATGTCGGCGCCTGAACGTTTCGCAATATCCAACAATTGAGGAATATTAAGATAAGTATCAGCGGGGCTGTTTCCGCCTAAACTATAGGCCTCATCAGCCAATTGTACATGCTGTGCATTGATATCCGAATCAGCGTAGACGGCGATGGATTGTAGACCATAATCCCGGCAGGCACGGATGATACGGACGGCGATTTCACCGCGGTTAGCAATCAAAACTTTTTTCGTGTGATGGTTTTTAATATTCATGGTCATTGCGGTACTCATGAGCGGTAATCGCTCTTTTTTATTTCGTGAAATTCAGTTATTTCGTGAAATTCAGTGATTGGGTTGAAGCGGATACGGGCATTGACAGGAATTTGTCCCGCAAGATCGAGATGATAGCTGGCAACGGAACCAATGACGGGATAGCCGCCGGTCAAAGGGTGATCTGCTAAAAACAGCACCGGTTGACCATTGGCGGGAACCTGAATTGCGCCGGTAGTAGTTCCCTCACTCGGTAACTCTTTATGGTTAAGACGCGATAATGGCGTGTCTCCATATAGACGAATACCGACTCGATTAGATTGTGGTGTAACCTGCCAAAGTTGGCTTTTTAGCAAGGATAGCGCTTCTGCCGTGAACCAGTCGGTGCGTGGGCCCAGAATGATATCCAGTGTAACGATATCGTCAGAAGTAGGCATATTGAAAGCTGGGCTTTCATCCGTTGATACCGCAGAACCCTGTGTAACAGTAAGAATATCCAAAGTATCACCTATAGCGACTGGCTTGGGGCCAACATGTGCCAGCGTATCGTAAGAGAGGCTGGAGAGAATTGGTCGCTTGGCGAAACCGCCACGTACTGCCAAATAAGAACGCACTCCTGCTTTGGGCATTCCTAGCGCTACTTTATCACCTTCATTCAGATCAACAGGTTGATAGCCATTAACCTGAAACTTGCGGCCAGATGCTGTTTGAACAGTGATTGGGCAATCAGCGCCTGTGACAGCGATAATGGCATTGCCATGAGAGATAAAGCTTAACCCTCCTTGAACAATTTCCAGACATGCGTTATCCGAAGGATTACCGACAATACGGTTTGCACTTCTCAGCGCTGTTTTATCTAGCGCTCCGGCTGCGGAAATACCTGAACTTGCCTGCCCTGAACGTCCTAAATCCTGAAAAAGTGTCTGTATTCCAGTGGTTAGGATTTCCAGCGAGGAGTGTTGATCAACTTGGGAAGATAGAATGTCGTCTATGGGCGCAATTGGGTTTTCGGGTTTAGTGATAGCAATTGTTGCGCCTTTGCGTTGATCTCTGAAACGTACCCGGAAACCGGGTTGTAACAGGGAAGAGGGAGAACGAGAGAGATCCCACATGCGCTCTGGCGTGGTGCCGATGATTTGCCATCCTCCGGGACTGGCTTGAGGGTATATCCCACTGAATTCTCCGGCCAGCCCGACGGAACCCGCAGGAATGCGGGTTCTTGGCGTTATCCGGCGAGGAACATGTAAACGATCTGAATCTGTGACTAAATAGGCAAATCCGGGGGCAAATCCGGTAAAAGCAACGGTGTACTGACTTTCTGTATGTCGCTTGATAACTTCTTGGGTGGTGATGCCGAGGATTTCTGCCACATCAGCCAGATCTTCACCTTTGTAATACACCGGAATTTCAACGAGTTTCCCTGTTGCTCTATCCAGTGCATTCAGGTTGCGACTATTGATTTCTCTGGCAAGTTTGGCGGTGGAAACAACATTGGGGCGAAATCGAATCAACAATGTTCTGGCCGCCGGAATAATTTCTTCTATGCCTGTAATAGGTCGGGCGTTAAGTGAATCAAATAACGCCAGCGTTTCATTCAGATCATGAAGCTCGACAATAATGGCATCTAAATTAACAGGTAAAAAACGCACTAGGTACTCCTGAGCATTAAATACTACTTTGCTTAAATAAAGGAGCGTACAGTGATCCCGGCTTGTTGCAGGGTTAATTTCACCTGACGTGCCATTTCTACCGCGTCTGGGCTGTCGCCATGAACACAGATGGAATCTGCCTGAATACGGGTGAAGCTGCCATCAATGGCTTCAACTCCCCCTTCGGTCACCAATTGCAACATACGCCGGGCAACGACATTAGCGTCATGAAGCACAGATCCTTTTTCCCGACGGGAAACTAGCGTGCCTTGTGGGGTGTAAGCTCGGTCAGCAAAGGCTTCCGCAACGGTACGCAAACCTTTTTCTCTCGCCCAATCCAATATTTTTGAGCCGGCTAATCCAACCAGCGTTAAATTGTCATCCACTTCACGAATCGCCGTAATAACCGCAAGGGCTTGGTATTCATCATGGGCAATGGTGTTATACAGCGCACCGTGCGGTTTAACATAACTTACGGTGGTTCCTGCCGCCGCAGCCAAACCTTTCAACGCGCCAATCTGGTAAATAACATCTGCGATCAGTTCATTACTGGAGATATCCATATTACGGCGACCAAATCCGACAAGATCTGGATAAGACACATGAGCGCCGATCACTACCTGATTTTTATGGGCAGATTTTAAAGTTTGAAGAATCCCGGCGGGATCGCCAGCATGAAATCCACACGCGACATTGGCGCTGGTGACAATACTCAGCATGGCGTTATCGTCGCCCATTTTCCATTGACCAAAGCTTTCGCCAAGATCGCTGTTTAAATCAATAATGTTCATAGTCAGGACCCCAATAGAGTGATATTTAAAAAAGGAGTAAAAAATTCAGGATGCTTATCAGTTCTACAGATAGGCAATTTCCGCTACGCCGATGGACGCTGAATTAATGTGTCGTTCCTCCACCAGTAACCATGTCCTTACTGTTTTCTAATGCTTGCTTGATAGCGATTTTCAGGGCTGTTGTTATTGTTTCCAGAGCCATACTTGGTGTACCGGGGTGTTTTACCGCCTGTTCAGGCAGATAGGGAATGTGGATAAATCCACCACGCACGTTGGGATAAGTCAGTGCCAGATGGTGCAGTAGGCCATACATGACATGGTTGCAAACATAAGTACCGGCACTCTGTGAAATCGAAGCAGGGATACCTGCGGCTTGTAGACCACTGACGATCGCTTTGATCGGTAGGGTGGAGAAGTAGGCCGCCGGTCCGGTTGCCACAATAGGCGTATCAATGGGTTGATTGCCCTGATTATCGGGAATACGTGCATCGTTGATGTTAATCGCTATGCGTTCCACCGTGATATCTGGCCTGCCGCCTGCTTGTCCCACCGCAATGACCAGTTCAGGTTGTATCTCATCAATGGCTGCGTACAGGTTGGTGAGAGAAGTATTGAATACACATGGTAGTTGGCGCGTTTCAATATGTGCTCCAGAGAGCTGTTGGTTTTGCAATTGCCTGACCGACTCCCACGATGGGTTGATGGTTTCACCGTCAAAAGGCTCAAAAGCGGTAATTAGAATGGTTTTCATGGGATCTCTCCTTACAAAAACATCAAAAAATAGAGCAGAAAAACATTGGCAATCAGCAGCGTCGTTCCAGTGGGAATTTGTGCTTTAATGACCGCATTGCGATTTGGTAATTCCAGCAGTGCGGCAGGAACGATATTGAAGTTTGCGGCCATTGGGGTCATCAGTGTACCGCAATAGCCTGAGAACATGCCGATGGCGGCCATGACCGCCGGATTACCGCCATGTTGCAGTACCAGAATGGGAATGCCGATCCCGGCGGTGACAATCGGGAATGCAGCGAAAGCATTGCCCATTATCATCGTCAATAACGCCATGCCGAGTACATATGTCGCCACCGCGATCAATCGGTTATCCACCGCCAGATAATGTTCTGTCAGGTGAGAAATTGCGGTACCGACACCTGCTACGGTAAATAATAGCCCTAACGTTGCTAATATCTGTGGCAGGATAAACGCCCAGCCGATAGCATCCAGCAGGCGACGCGCCTCTTGGGTTGATTGAGCTACGCTTTCACGCGTCATTTTTAGTGCAATGCCATATCCGACTAAGCAGCCGATTGTCATGGAAAATAGCGTCACCAACGTGGCATGATTGCCGGTACCGAACAGTGCTTGTTGTAATCCAGGGACGTGGTTAAACAGTAATACGCCTGCCACGGTGACGATAGGGATCGCTAGTGCGGGAAGAAATAGACGATTACTCAAACGGGAGGCGCTTTCCTGCCGTTGTTGAGGTGTGCGTTGATGGTAGCTACCTAGTCGCACCCCGCCAAAACCTGCCGTCAGCGCCATCAACACAACGATCAGCCCCACACTGATATGCAGTATTTTTTGGGCCTCAGCTTCGTTATCTGCCCATAATGCTATTAAGCGGTAAGTCCAGTCACCTACCAGAAACACGATGCCATATAGCGCCCAGAATAAGCTGGTGGTCAGACGGCGAGGGTTGGTGCGATCACGCCAGGACATGACTGCTACTGCCAGCAGGATCACACCTGCCAGCCAATAAAGATACTGTTGCTGAAACATTACTCCACCTTCCTTCGATTTTTGTTCATACCATTCAGTGCTGCCAACTCGGTAGCGATATGGTGATCAAGACGAGACAAGCGGAAAGCGTGGATCAGGAAAGCACAGACGGCGGTAGGAATTCCCCACATAGCGATATGTAGCGGCTCTGTCTGGATGCCGCCAGACTCTAGCATAAAGTTATGCATAAAGATGATTGCGCCAAAGGCGACGAAGATATCTTCACCGAAGAACAGGCCAACATTGTCGGTTGCTGCGGACATGGCCCGCAAGCGATAACGTACATCGTCAGGCAGGTCATGATGACGGTTTTCCGTAGCTCCCTCGACCATTGGCGCTAGCAATGGACGCACCATTTGTGGATGTCCACCTAAACTGGTCAGGCCCAGTGCTGCGGTTATTTCACGAATGAACAGATAGATGATCAGCAAACGTCCGGCGGTTGCTGTTTTAATATTGCTAATCCAAGTCTGAGCCCGTTCTTTTAAACCGTGCCGTTCTAAAAGGCCGATAGTTGCCAGCGGCAACAACAAAATCAATGGCAAATTTCGGGTATTAAGGAAGCCGGAACCTAGCTTCTCCAGAATTGTTGTGATCGGCATATGTGCTGCTAACCCGGTAATTATCCCTGCGACAATCACCACCAATACCGGGTTAAACCTAAGTAAAAAGCCCACGACAATAACTGCGATGCCAATCAACGGCCATAGATTCACAATCTGTTGCATGTTGTGTCACCTCGGTGGATAAAAATCACGGTTGTTTGCTGTGTCGTCATAGGCTGAATTCCTGTGTGATAGATAAATTTATATCTAAGCAATATACGTACCATCGTTGGATGATTTGTATTTGTTGTTAAATAATTGTTTTTATATTGTTGAACAATAAATAGGATGAGGCGAAAGAATAGGCAAATAAAATTATTTTTTAATTATAGAAATGAAATGCAGATCACTGTTTACAATAATGATGCTCCATGATGGTGCGTTTAATGCACTATCGTGAGGCAATAATCATTCTGGCGTAGAAAACAGTAAGCGGGTTAGATCCCTATGCTTGCTGACAGTAGGTGAATGTGTGAAGATTCCTGCCATCCTTTTACTGCTTTAAGACTGGTAATTCGTGGCTGGATTGGGTCATCATACGCCCTTTCGACTAACCATTATGAAAAAAGATAATTCCGCTCCTAAGATATTAAGTGAAAAAGTAACAGATATTATCCGGCAAAAGCTGATTATTGGAGAGCTATCACCCGGTCAACGACTGTCAGAAACGGTTTTGAGCGAACAACTTGAGATATCGCGTAATACATTACGTGAGGTTTTTCGGATACTGACTCAGGAAGGGTTACTGCGATATGAACCTAACCGTGGTGTTTTCGTCGCCACACCGAGTATTGCTTCCATTATTGATATTTATCGGGTCCGACGGCTCATTGAATGCCAGGCATTAGCGCAATCTTACCCTATGCATCCTGCGGTTGAACACATGCGTAGGGCAATTGAAATGGCGAAACAGTGTCGTGATATTCAGGACTGGATCGGCGTTGGCACCGCAAATATGGCATTTCATTCCGCTATTGTTGAACTGACTGACAGTGAACGGCTGATAACATTCTATGGGCATATTTCTGCGGAATTGCGTCTGGCTTTTGGTTATCTGAACGATCCTGAACTTTTTTATGCTCCTTATATTGATCAGAATGCCTATATTTTGGCGTTACTTGAGAAAGGTGAACCAGAAAGTGCGGCCTCTGAGTTAAAAAGCTATCTGGAACAGTCAGAACGTACTGTATTAGCGGCTTATACGCGCAAAAATCGTGCTTAATAAATAAAGATTAAGATAATACCTGCGGCTAGATTGGTAAATTTATTTAAAAATTTTTCATATTTTTAGTTTGTAACGTTATGTTTGTTTGGTGTCTTTCCAGACAAAGGCGATAGTGTTTATAGAGATCAAGGAAGTCAATGATAAGAGAAGCTATATGTGCCTTTTGTGCCATGATATTGATTGATCACGTGGTTATTAAAAACATCATTCATCGTATTTTTGCGGTAAGTCATATTAGTAACATGAGTTACAGGAAAACGTGACTTATAGTCCGTGGTTTGATAAGTAACGCCGTTCGATACTTATCGAATGAAAAAACCTGACACTATAAAATCCATTTTTGGGCAAAGAGTTAGATATATCAGAATAGCATCTGGTATGTCTCAGGAAGCTTTTGCCGATAAATGTGGGCTTGATCGCACTTATATCAGTGGTATTGAACGTGGCGTCAGGAATCCCACGCTTGAAGTTATCAATGTCATCGCAAGTGGTTTACAGATCGAACTAAAAGATCTGTTTGACTTTGATGCAGAGAAAAAGAGTTAGTCGACTTTATTTGGGTATTGAGTTTTTACACCTTCCTGGTATCTCAATGATGTCGCTTTGTACATCAACAAACATACTGTATTTGCTTTCGCTCCGTTTGTATTTATAAGCAACAAATTGCATTTACCAGTTCCTGTTTTCATCAGCAAATGAGCCATATTGTTCAATAAATTGAGCAACTTCTTCCATTCCTTTGCGATTATCTACTTTCCAACTTTCAGCTTTGATTCGTTGAGCTTCTCTGGTCATGATTTCATTAACGAAACCCGAAATGTTTACACCGGCTGAACTTAGGATCAGATAATTTTCTTTATCAACGGTTACGTTAATTCTATGCTTCATAGCACACCTCAAAAACACATTTTAAGTATAAAGTAGATCGGGGCAGCTTATCTTATTGATAAACTGCTCCATTTTGATCTACAGCCACTTACTTTGTGTACCTCGAAGGCCATATTTCAGCGGGATCGCAATCTAAAGCCGCGGCAATAAGCCGTTGACCTTTGGGCCAGCGGCGTTGCAGGGTATTAGCAAGGGTGGATGATGCTAACCCTGCTTTCCTTGAAACAGCGGCTAATGATGTTCCCCGTTTTTTCAGCTCGGCGATAATGTCTGCTGGGTGCCAGTCCTGATTTCTCATTATTAATCCTCCGCATTACGGATAGCTTTGATATGAAAAGGTAAGTCGTTACATAGTAGACTATAAGTCACATATGATAACATAACTTGTCGCAAAAAGTGACTCATAGTCCGTGGTCTGATAAGTAACATAATTCGATACTTATCGGATGAAAAAGCCAAATGCTATAAAATTCCTTTTTGGACAAAGAGTTAGGTATTTCAGGCAATCGTCTGGCATGTCTCAGGAAGCTTTTGCCGATAAATGTGGAATCGACCGGACGTATATCAGCGGTATTGAGCGTGGGGTTAGAAATCCTACGCTGGAAATCATCAATATTATTGCGAATGGTTTACAGATTGAGTTAACAGATCTGTTTGATTTCAGCACTAAATCAAAAGGCTAACAGTTGCTTTCCCCTTCATTTCTTAGAAATTTTCTTACTGTTGGAGAGAATTACCGTGCTAACCTTAATAAGGTCGAGCAAATGGGTTGACGGTAACTGGCAAATACGATTAAGGGAATGTCACTGTGAGTAAATTGCATAAAGGCATGAGTCAGGAAGCGTTTGAGAATGGTTATTTTTACGTAACTGAACTTCGGCAGTTTGCTAAATCTTTAGGAATTGCAGCAAGTCACTTAAAAAAGAATGAACTTGAGCTACATATTCGGTCACGGCTATTTGGTTATTCTGGCGATTTGCCTATTGCTATTCCTAATAAAAGGGATCGTGCAGGTCGAGATTTACTCACCCTAAAAAGTTTGGTGATAAATTATGTCAGTGACAAGCAAACGAAAAATTTCTTATTAGAACAGGTGAACCGTCAATATGGGCCATTACCAGATAAATCCGGCCAATGGTATTGGTTGAATCATTGGCGTAAGGCGCAAATTGTCAATAATAATAAAATTACCTATAGCGATTTGGTCGAGCACTTGGCTTCTTTAAAACAGCAGGAAGGCAGGCTCCCACAGATCCCTTCTGCTCGTTTGAATAATTTTATCAGTGATTTTATTGCTGATCCGGAAAATAAAGGGAAAGGAAAAAAACAGGCGTTGGCAATATGGCAGGCGTTGAAAGAAAAGAATTTACCTAAAACCTATCTTGCTTATAAACAGAATAAATACCAAATTGGGGAATAAGTTTATTGAGGGAGATATAAGTTCTCCCCCAATAAATGGCTTTATTAAATGGTTATAATTTTCTGGGTGCCATTCCGTTCAATTTTTATTGTCAATTTACCCGATGGTGTTTCTGACAATTGATTACGAAGATAGGTGATATCCTTGGGAAGGGCTGGTTGACCATTAACTTCCAGTACAATATCACCGTTCTTTAATCCAAATTTTTCAATATCTTTGGCATCGTTATAAAATATTTCTACTTTGTTATTAAAATAGCGTATTGCGATCGTGCGAAGTAGTGGGTTGTCATAACGGGTGAAATTTTTGGCGTTAAAACAGAGCAGCATTTTATTTGGGATAAACAGATAATCATCAAAACGCGAGAAGAAACTCATACCAAGATTATATAGATCGTTTTTATTTTCACCAATTCTCAGGCGACCCACTGGCAATTGCTGTAAATAAAAACCATCAATCAGGTACTCTTTACCACTATCAAGCCCACTTGCGGAAGCGTATTTGACACTGGTTCCTTCAGAAATTTTATCTTTATGCTCTTTTTTCAGGTATTCAATAAATTCCTGAGAAGCATAGCTGTAATCGGCCCCGGTATCTATATTAAAAACAACATTAGAAACCTGGATTGCGGGAGATCTGCCATAGTTATCACTGTAAGGTTCGCATTGTTGGTAATTTAGGATTGAAGGGGCATGGCGCCATACTGTCAATGTGTGGTTCAGGTTATTTATTTCCCAATTTAGCTGACGAAAAGTGTCAATTCCAAGAATACCATCCAGATCCTGACCAAGGGACTGATTAAAAAGGTTCATATCAATGCCAATCCAGGGATCGGAACCCGGCACCGTATAATTGCCGAGGGTAATTGCCAGGGGTTGCCATAATGTGAGGTCAGCTTTGTGTAAACGTTTTTCACTGGTTGTAACCAGTCCATCAGACAACATACGGTGGAATGTAACCGGAATTTTTGATTCTGGTGTGATTTGTGTCAACGTTTTTGCCAGCTTATTATCGATGAAGGTATAACTGGCGCCAGTATCCAGCAAGAATTGATATTCTTTACCGGAGATAGTGACAGGAACAATGATCGATGTAGGCTGATGGATGTTCAGCTTAGTAGAAAGGACGGGTTTATTTTCTTCTGGCATATGAATTTTTTCCATATGGCTACAGCCCGTTATCAGTGTCAGCAAGCTGGCGGTAATAATTGCCCGGCAGGCTATCTTTTCCTGTTTTTTCATAATATTAGATTCCTTTTCTAGAGAGTGGAAGATGAAAATCTAGGGGCTGGTGAAACCCAACTTACTAAAACCAAAGGTAAACAATAACATCATTATATTAGTTGATGTGAAATGTAGTGAGTAATTGTTTAATTGCGGTTGAACTATTATTAGTTTCAACGGTAATGTTGATGAAAATATCGGCTATTGATAAATTTGAACGGTAAAATTTATTAATGGCGATATTGATATAATAATTAATTGGTAATAGATGTAGCATTAAAATATAAATTATCTGGATGTGTTTAATTATATAGTGTATATCAATGATAACGATTTAAAATAAAAATCACTATGAATCATTACTATCTTATTTTTAGGTGTAATGTAAAGTTAATAAATATTTATTAGATTTATATTTATATATGGAAATTATTATCCCTGATAAATATCCAGATAACATTAATATAAAAAAGTAACACCTTTGGGCTAAAGGAATATATTGATTTTATGTCTATATCACTAAAACTCAGCATTGTCGTACCTATTTATAATGGAGAACGATTTTTACCGCAGTTTTTTGTCAATTTATCTCGGCAAAAGCTAACTGATTTTGAGTTAATTTTGATTGACGATGGTTCTACGGATAATAGTCGCCAGATTATTGAACAATATGCCGAAAAACTCCCAAAGACAGAAATTATCACGCAGAAAAATAAAGGGGTTTCTGTTGCCCGTAATACGGGATTAGCGAAAGCCAAAGGTGATTATGTGGCTTTCCCTGATATTGATGATGTCATTTATCCGGGTATGTATAACCGATTGTTAGAGATTGCTCAGAATAATGATCTGGATATTGCTACTTGCAACGGTCATTATGTTTATGATGATGGTCGGCCGGCTCGAAAGATTTTTCCTTCCGATCGCCTCTCTTCTACCGCAGTTCTGAGTGGACCAGAATGGTTGCAACAAGCACTGAGCTCACGCAAATTCCTGCATGTAACTTGGTTAAATATCTATAAACGGGCTTTTCTGGCAAAACATCATTATCAGTTTGAACCGGGGTTGCATCATCAAGATATTCCGTGGACGACAGAACTGTTGCTGACGGCAAATCGTGTGCAATATATTGATGAATCTTTTTATGATTATCTGATCCACTCTTCTTCGGTGTCCCATGCTCCTGCGGATGATCGTATTAAGGTGAGGACAGCACATCATTATATGAAAATCCTGGAGATGCTTAATGATATTAATCAGCGTTATCCACAGCAAGTTAAGCAAGCGCCGGCGTGTCATTGGCAGATCGCGAAAGAGGGGCTAGGGATTTTGCATACCATTAATGAGATAGAATCCTCGGCGATAAAACAACAAATGGTTCATGAATTGTTTGGGCGCGGTATTTGGTCAATGATCTGGAAAAATGCCCGGGGATTTAGATTGCGTTGGCGTTTGGCTCGTCGATATCCGCGACTTAGAGCGGCGTTAAAAGCCGTTTAATATTTTGAAAGTAACGGCTTTAATTATCGTTCCCTACCTGCGGTTATTTGCCAGCTTAATCGCAGGTATCGTCGATATTTTTCAACGCATCAATAACCAATTGCCAGAATCGTTGTTGATCGAGTTTAACTGCGACTTGGGTGTGGCCATCTTCTGGTATTGGATGACGGAAATCCGCTACAGTCATGCCCACAGTTAAGGTACCATTTAGTTCAATATTGACGGGGACTTTTTGTGTTGTCATCACGGTAGGATCAATAACATAGGCGACGGCACAAGGATCATGTATTGGAGGACAGTTGAAACCATGCCTCTTCTGATAACTTTGACCATAGTAATCCAGTAGTTCTACGACAAACCGAGACACTTTATTATTGATACGTGAAATTGATTTGGTGATTTCTGATGTGGCTCGCGCTTGATGTGTCAGATCCAGACCGACCATTGTCAACGGCCATTTTTCATTGAAAACAATATGTGCGGCTTCCGGGTCAGTTTTGATATTGAATTCTGCCACTGCACTTCTGTTGGCGGTGTGATATCCGCCACCCATTAATACTACTTCTTTTACCCGCTCAACGATCTTCGGTGCTTTACGGACGGCGAGAGCAATATTAGTTAAGCTGCCAACGGGAACCAATGTCACCGTTTTGGGCGGATGAGACATGATGGTATCAATGATCAGATCCGTCGCGTGACGGGGATCAAGAGTTCGAGAGTGTTTAGGCAACTTCACGCCGCCCAGACCAGATTCACCGTGAATATCCGATGCCGTTTCGATATCACGGACTAATGGGCGATGACAACCTGCGGCAAAGGGCACGCCGGTAATACCAGCAATATGCGCTATTGCCAGTGCATTGTGAGTAACTTTATCTAGTGTCTGATTACCGACAACCGTCGTGACGGCTAATAGTTCAATATTAGGGTTGCCATGCGCTAATAACATCGCAATGGCGTCATCATGTCCTGGATCGCAATCAAGAATAATTTTTTTGGTGGTCATTTTTACTCCTTGTTAGAGAAAGTGATATAAAAAATGAGGATAATCCAGTTAAAACGTCTATTCCGTGACAAAATCTTAGATCTGGGTGAGTGTTCTCATAAATAATTAGTAAAATGTTTCATAATTGTGATTTGATTAACGTATAAACAATAATTAAGTTGTGCATCCAGTTTGAGTGTGATTTTTATATAGTTTCGCTATGGAATTGGCGGGCTATATCTGCTTCGGATTTATTATTAATTTATGAATAATTGCGAGGGCTTGAATGGATATTCATGTAGATAGATTATCAGCAGTGATTGAATCGGTGGCAACCAGTGAATTTTATCCTAATTTACTGACTTGGCTGGAACAATTTATTGCTTTTGATAACGCTATTGTCTATGCCTTCGAGCAAGGTTTTCCTCCCCGTTGTTTGAGTAAAACCGAGAAGAAAAACAGTGATGCAATAAATCAGATTTATCAACAGGGCGCTTATCTGCAAGATCCTTTCTATCAGGCGCTGATGAATGGTGCAGATACCGATCTATTTACCTTATGGGAACTTATCCCTTCAGGATTTTATCATACTGATTATTATCTGAATTTTTATCGTAAGACTGGTTGGCAGGATGAAACAGGGGTTTTATTGAAGCTCTCTCCTAAAAGACAACTTGGTCTGTTTTTTGGTAAGGAAAATCAGCCATTTTTCATCCAGAAGCAGCATTGGAAAAGCCTGAAAACTGCGTTGGAAATTGTCCGCAGTGTGGCGCGATTGCATGATGAAATGACGCAGCAAGCTCCTGCTGCTGAAATGGTTTATCTGGATACTCAGACTCGTCATGCCTTGACTCCGAGAGAGTGTGAGATTGTGGAGTTAATATTGCAAGGTAAAGGTTCACCACAGATTGCCGAGAAACTTTTTATCAGTACGGGGACGGTAAAAAATCATCGGAAAAATATTTATCAAAAACTACAAATTAGATCACAAGCGGAGCTTTTTAGTCTGTTTATGACGGTTCCCACTCCCGTCCGTTATTTTGCCTGAGTCACAAATGTTAAAACTGTGTTGCAAATATCCCTAAAGGGACATGGTGATGTGACTCTGTGCTACAGATAATCCGGTGATTATGTTGGATGCTAATTGGGCTATCACATGAACAATCATCTTGATTCATTAACTTATTACGCTGCGACTAAGAAATATGATCTTCGTTTTCCGGCATTACAAGAAGATCTGGATGTCGATGTCGTGATTATTGGTGGTGGATTTTCCGGTATCAATACTGCGCTTGAACTGGCGGAGAAGGGTATCACCAATATTGCAATCTTGGAAAGTCGCTATCTTGGCTATGGCAGCACAGGTCGTAATGGTGGTCAGGTTATGGCGGGTATCGGTCATGATCTGGCGGTGATCAAGCGCCATATTGGCGAGAGAGGGTTGGAAACGATCTTTCAGATCAGCAATTTGGGTGCGGGCATCATTCGTGATCGTATTGCTAAATATAATATTGATGCTGATCTCTGCCGTGGTTATAGCTATCTTGGCATGAATAAGAGACAGGAAAAGACATTACGTAGCTGGTTGCAAGATTTTAAGACGGTTTCTCCTGATGAAGATATTGAGCTTTACACCGGCTCTGATGTGAAAAAGGTGATCGGTTCTGATGTTTATACTTGTGCGTTGAAGCACATGGGGGCCGGGCATGTTCATTCCCTGAACCTGTTGTTAGGAGAGGCAAAAGCCGCGACAGATTTGGGCGTAAAAATCTTTGAGAACAGTGAGGCGCTGAACATTGAATATGGTTCTAGAGTAACGGTTCGTACCGCGATGGGATCGGTTCGCGCCAATAAGATGCTTTGGGCCTGTAACGCTTTTCTTAATAGTGGCCTTGAGCCATATATTTATAAAAAGGTGGTTAACACTTATGCCTTCCAGTTAATGACGGAAGTGTTATCGGATGACTTAATTGAGAAAATCAGCCCGATTCGCGGTGCATACAGTGATATTCGCCCGGTTATTGATTACTTCCGTGTGACGAAGGAAAACCGTCTCTTGTTCGGTAGTGCAACCCCTTTCATTGAACATATCCCATCTGATTTGAAAGCCTGGAATCGTCACTTGATGCTGAAAGTTTTCCCCTATCTGAAAGACGTGAAGGTTGAACTGGCATGGGGAGGGCCGTTGTGTTGCAGTGCGAACTTGTTCCCACAGATTGGTTCTCTGCCGCAGCACAATAATGTGTTCTATGTGCAGGGCTATTCTGGTTTCGGGGTCACGCCAAGCCATATCGTTTGTAAAGTATTGGCCGAAGGGATGAGCGAAGGATCTGAGCGTTATGATCTGATGAGTTCAATTCCTCATGTAAATATTATTGGCAAAGATAAATTGCGACATTTTATGGTGTCTGCGGGCAAGATTTGGCATCAAACGTCAGGGTTCTGGAAAGGTCGCCGTTAATTTATTGATATCAGTAGTATTCATTGAAAACTCATAAATTATTTTATTTGGAACGAGAACATCATGATTAAATCACTTTTATTGAACAAACCTCTGCCTGAATTATTGGATATTGGTAGCGTAAGCAATCTGGGAGCGACTGTGTTGGAAGGCGAGCCGCAGGCCAGTATGGCAATGGTGTTTGGTGAGCCAACGGATAGCCTGAGTTGTGGGATTTTCGCCTGTACTCGTGGCAAGTTTAGTATGGTATATCAGTTTGATGAGCATGCAACCGTTACAGAAGGTTCAGTAAAATTGACCGATGTGAAGAGCGGTGAAACCATTGAATATCATCCTGGAGATTCCTGGTTTGCGCCGAAAGGAACTGAAGTGTTGTGGGAAATCACCGTTGACCGTTTTGTGAAGCATTATCTGGCTTGTAAAGGTTAAAAAAACACTTATTTGATAGAGGTAAATAATGAGTGATATTAACTTATTACAGTCAGTTACGACCTTTTTGCAGCATAATCATGGGCATTATATTAATGGTCAATCAGCCATTGGTCAGGGGAGTGAAACATTTTCTGTCATAAATCCTACGACTGATGAAGTCATTGCAACTGTTAATCAAGGCGGTGCAGCGGAAGTCAATGCTGCTATGCAAGCGGCACAGGCGGCATTTCATGGGGTATGGGCCCAAACTTCGCCGATGGAGCGCGGTCACTGCCTGAATCGTCTGGCAGATCTATTACTGGCCCATCGGGAAGAATTGGCGCAGTTAGAAACTCTCTGCTCTGGTAAAACCATCCAGTTGTCCCGAATGCTGGAAATTGATTCCTCCGCTCAGTTCCTGCGTTATTTTGCCGGATGGTCAAGTAAGATCAGCGGTGAAACCTTGAATGTCTCCTTGCCCTCTTTTAAGGGTGAACAATACACGGCATTTACCCGTCGCGAGCCGATTGGTGTTGTGGTAGGGATTATTCCGTGGAATTTCTCCATCATGATTGCCATCTGGAAAATGGCGGCTGCCCTGACTTGTGGCTGTACTATTGTATTGAAACCCAGTGAATACACCCCATTGACCATGCTCAAAGTGGCTGAATTAGCCAAAGAAGCGGGTATCCCTGATGGTGTCATTAATGTGATTAATGGTTCTGGTTCGGTGCTTGGTCCTGCACTGATAGGCCATCCGTTATGTGCCAAGGTGACTTTCACCGGATCGGTGCCAACGGGTATTGCTGTCGGTAAATCAGCAATGGAACAGGGATTGACTCGCGCCACTCTGGAATTGGGCGGTAAAAACGGCGCGGCGTTTTTAGCGGATATGTCTGTTGAAAAAATTGTCGATGGCGTTCTGGAGGCCGGTTATCTCAATCAAGGGCAGATTTGTGCGGCAGCGGAACGTTTCTATATTCCTGCAAGCCATATGGATGATGTGCTGAAATTGTTGTCTGAAAGACTTGCGGCAATGAAAATTGGCTCGCCTCTGGATGAATCAACAGAAATGGGGCCGCTGGCAAACAAAGCGCACTATAACAAGATCCTGTCCTTGTTTGAACAAGCTCGTCAAGAAAGCAGTGAGATTGTTTACGGTGGTCATGCTCTGGCCGGACCGGGTTTCTTTGTGGCGCCAACGGTGATTCGTGCTAACAGCCCAGAAGATTCATTGATGAAGGAAGAGACGTTTGGTCCTGTTGGGACTTTCCTCAGCTATAACGATGAGGAAGAGCTGATTGGATTGATGAACAGCACGCCATTTGGTTTAGCGGCGAGTTTGTGGACCAATGATCTCAGCAAAGCCATGCGCATGATCCCGCGTATCGAAGCGGGGACTGTTTGGGTCAATATGCATACATTCCTCGATCCGGCATTACCATTCGGCGGCACTAAATCCTCAGGTATTGGTCGTGAATTCGGTAGCGCCTTTATTGAGCACTATACTGAATTGAAATCCGTGATGGTTCGTTACTGATTTGATCTTCGGATCAAAATAAGGAAGGCCCCTTGATTGAGAGGGGCCATTGTCAAACCTAAGGTCATCACTGGCATTTTATCCAGGAGAGGGCTTCTCAGGGCAGCGAGTTGATTATATACTACCCAACCACCAGAATTCAATAAGGAAAGGGCCGGATGAATCATGGAGTGGGAAAAACTACAGTTATATTTCTCTACAGCAAGGTTAGCTCGTTACTTACAAGAATCGCAAGGTGATAAACATCAAGCAATCCAGTGTTATATTTTAAATATAAAACTATCTGAATCTTTTGTCCCAGTCTTTTCTGTTATAGAAATAAGTTTAAGGAATAGCTTGAATTATAGTTTACAGAAGTTTTATCAACGCTGTGATTGGTATGAAAGTTGGAAAGGCGATGCCGTTTTCAAAGATCTTTATACTGAAATCATTAACGTAAAGAACAGAATCAGATCTGATGATGTCAATAAGATAATAGCAGAACTAACCTTTGGTTTTTGGACAACATTATTTAATATCAAATATGAAGTATTGTTGTGGAAATCATTGCGATTAGCTTTTCCCTATTGCCCTAAAATGCTTCGTAAAAGAAAAACTATTTCTTCGTCACTAAATAAAATAAGGAGGTTAAGAAATAGAATATTTCACCACGAGCCAGTGTTGTGGTTGAGTCCACCAATAGATGAGTATCATGCCGAATGTTATAAACTACTTAATTGGTTAGTTCCTGATTTATCTTGTTGGGTTAGTCAAATAGATAGGTTCCCTGAGGTTTGGCAGAAAAAGGTTAACTAATAGAGTATGTGAATTCTACTAATCGAAAGTAGAGAAGGTGATAAACACACTGGAAACTTGCTCAGTGTGTTTGGTGCTTCATATCAGACTGGAAACGTTATGAATAGTTTAAAATGTACAGAAATGTATTATTTATTCAATATATAGTTTTAATATTTGTTGATTACTTTGGTAAGACTAATGGTCGTATTCATTACTTACCTGATGTGGAGGAAACTCGTCCCTTTAAAAGCAACACAATGGTTTATAAAAATATAACTGTTGTAAGTTGCGGATTTATCCTTTGTGATTAATAACGTAACGAGTGCTACGACCACCAGCTCCGGTGCTTTCTAAACAACTTAGCTCAACCAAATGCGCCAAGTGTCTGGTTGCAGTAGCGCGGCTGACCTTCGCCACCTTTTGATATTGACTGCTGCTAATGCCTTGCTCAAAATTGCCGTCCAGCATACGGTTTAGTACTTTCGTCTGTTCTTCGGTAAGTTGTGTTTGATCTATTCGCCGCCAAAACTTAGCTTTTTGCACAACCTGATTAATTTCTTGCAGTTTGTTTGTTAAGGTCTCATTCAATATTTTCAGAAACCAAACCAACCAGTCAGTAATATCTAAGCCGCCACGCTGAGTGTTTTTAAGAATTTCGTAATACGCCTTACGATGATGGCAAATACTTACCGACATTGCATAGAAACGAATTGAGCGGTTTTCGGCTTGAGCAAGTGCAAGATCGGTTAAAAACCGGGTAATGCGTCCATTTCCGTCTTCTAAAGGGTGGATTGCTACAAACCATAAATGGACAATTGCAGCCCTAATAATGGGATCAAGGCTGGTATCTGTTCGGGATTGATTGAACCACGTTATAAATTGGAGTATTTCGTCAACCACTTTTTCTGGTGGTGGAGCTTCAAGGTGAACCGTTGGCTTATCCAAACGACCGGATACGACTTCTATCATCCCTTCGCGTAATTTACCTCCTTGTATAGGATTGAATATGGTATAGCCTGCGGGGAATATTAACTGATGCCACTTGAGTATACGTTCAAGAGTTAAATCGGAGTGGCTATTTTCTATCACATCAAGGGCGACCTCTGTAATGCCGTCACTCTTTTCTACGATTGGATAAGGTTTTTCTTCCGTAATGCCTAACCTGTTTGCCAATGATGAACGTATCGAAGCCGCATTCAATCTTTCTCCTTCAATTTCGCTTGAATAGAGTATGCTTGATTGGTGTCTTCGTAGTCCGATTTGCCTAATAACAATCCTTGGTTGAAATGCACATCTCGCAGTAATGGTGCAATAGTGTCGGCATTCCAATGAAGTTCAGGCCAGTTTGGTTGTTCCCATATCCACATTTACGTCACCTGTGAGTCAAATAGGGCTTCTATTCTACTCACCAAATGAGGCGAATAGTAATGTTATTTGACTCAATCTGGGTCTTTCGCCTTGTACCTTTGCCAACATTGGCCGAATTTTTACCAATCACAAATGCCGAGTAATAAACCCGCTGGAAACCAGTTCAGTACGATTAGTCACTTTGGTTTTGGCAAAGATATTACGCAAGTGAGTTTTAACAGTAGATAAGGAGATATTAAGTATCTGTGCAATACGTTTGTTACTTGATCCTTCTCTTATTAAATTAATAATTTCTTGTTCTTTAGCGGTCAGAATAGTGGGTGTTTCAGGCAGCAAGTCTCTGACAGCTAATTCAATTAATGGCAAAATAGCACTGAGGCGGTTAAAGTCTTTTGGTGTAAATAGAGTATCTCGTAATAAAGAGACGCCAGCAATAATTCGATTGTGTTGACGGATAAATATTTCGGCAATGTCCTGTATGTTATTTGGCAGCATAAATTCATGGTAATATTTATTATGTTTGGTAAGTGTTTTCTGATCCATGCCAACCATATTAATGTCATCTTGTTGATAATTAGCTGGTTTTAATGGGTCTAAATGCTGAAAATGAGCCAGATAATTCTGGTGGGTTTCGTCTGAAATGCCGTACAGAATGTAATTTTCGGGGCGTAATTCATTATTCACCAGATAGAATGCTGCGGCTGAGATAGGAACCAAATGTGCAATGGTATTTAAACAACTGTAGATTAAAGCATTTTCACGGCTATTCGGTAGTACAGTAGACAAGAAAGTTCTCCCTTTAGAATAATATCTAACTGGATAAATCGATACTAAGAATTAATCAAATGCTAATTAAAATTCCGAATTAACACAAAATAAACATATTAATAACGTGATATAGATTACAATAAATGAAATTTCTCAACGTGATGATCATCTGCTAAGAACAGATGTTTTGGTATATATCTGAAATAATTTCTTAATGTATTAACTAAGCGATTTTATTTTTATTGATTGATATTTAAGTAATTATTTTTGCTTTTTTCTGTATTCTGGTATTTTTCGTTACACTTTTTCAGTTATTAATCCCTCTTTAGGTATCGTTCTTTAGGACGATGGTCGGTATTCCTCTTCACTTTCTATAGTGTATTTATCCTCAATAACGTTTACAAAAAATTCACAAATGAATCGTTGTGAGCGTTATTTTTATGACCAGAAGTAAGAGGGAAGATAAATGAAGATGTCAACACGACTGACTTCGCATATTGAAAAGGGAGTGGTGGGGTTTCCTACCGCACTGGCAAGTTCTGTCGGGGTGATCATGGCAAGCCCAGTTATTCTGACCGTGACCAGTGGTTTTGGGATTGGCGGTGATACTTTCGTACTGGCAATGCTGATCAGTTTTATCATGATGCAGGCCCAAGTGACGACGTTTGCTGAGGCGGCAGCTATTTTGCCTACCTCCGGTTCTGTCTATGACTATATCTCTTGTGGCATGGGGCGATTCTGGGCGATTACCGGCGCGCTCTCGGCTTATTTGATTGTCCATATTTTTGCGGGTACAGCAGAAACTATCCTCTCCGGTGTTATGGCATTAGTGAATTTTGACAGCCTTAATACGATGGTGGAGAGTTATAACGCTTCATGGATGGTTGGCGTTGGGTTAGTGATTACGTTTGGATTACTTAATGCGTTGGGTATTGAAGCGTTCGGTAAAGTTGAAATTGTGCTGACATTCTGCATGTGGAGTACTTTGGTTATTTTCAGTATTTGCGGATTATTAATGCCGTTTGCTGTGCCGCTGGAGAGTTGGTTTGGCGAGGGGCTTAATCTGAGCGAGCCCTTGGGGGTGCTGAGTCTGGTCGGTATGGCGATGTTTATGTTTGTCGGCTGTGAACTGGTGACGCCAATGGCGCCGGAAATTAAAAATTCTGCCAAAGTTCTGCCGCGAGCAATGATAACGGGCCTGTGTGGAGTGGCTGTCTGTATGGGCTTATATGGCGCGTCAATCAGCCATCAGGTAGAAAATGTGCTGGTGGATGTGGAGAATAACGTTCGCTTGCTGGAAACGCCAATGGCTATTCCTGCTTTTGCTGGCCAGGTGATGGGGGATTTTGGTAAATATTGGATTGGTATTGGGTTATTACTGGCGGGAGCGGCAACGATTAATACCCTGATGGCGGCGGTACCGCGTATTCTCTATGGTATGGCATTGGATGGCGCATTACCGCGTATTTTTGCTTATCTACATCCGCGTTTTAAAACGCCAGTCTTTGGGATTTTGGTTGCGGTAATGATCCCCTGTTTGCATGCCTTTATTATTCAAGGTGATTTGAACCGGATTATGCCTTTGGTATTAGCTGCCGTATGTGCCTGGTGTGTCGCTTATTTGCTGGTGACATGTTCCGTGATATTGTTGCGTATCCGCAGACCTGATTTACATCGTGCTTATAAATCGCCCTTTTTCCCATTACCTCAAATTATCTCTAGTGTAGGCATTATTTTGGCGATCATTCACATTACACCTCCGGGAATGAATCCCGGTGATGTGTATATTCCATTTGCCATCATATTGGGTCTGACCGCCAGCTATGCCCTGTTTTGGACGCTCTGTGTACAACGGGTGAATCCGTTTAAACCCGTACCCGTTGAACAGGTACTTTCGCATACTTTCGCTAAGGGTGAACTGCCGGAGGCGCAACTTGAGCCACTTCGTTCCCTTCATTAATGGTATTTGGCGGCGGTTGAATAAACCCCGCTATCCTGTCGGTTATCAGGCAGGTATAACGTTAAATCGGCTGGAACAGAATTTGTCGCCTTACTGTTGTGAGCGCTTATCAGCAGAAAGTTTGCAGGTGACGTTACCTGATGGATTGCAGATTGAGGTTTATGAAAAGCCGAAGGCGTTATTTCTGGCCTATATTGTGAGTTGTTGTTTTCGTTTGCAGGGAATCACTTCACTCAAGGAAAGAATCGTTATTAAAGCCAAGGTAAAGGGGATATTTCGGCGAAAGACCGTGACTTATTACTGTTGTCATGGTGCAGAGTTTGGGCAACAGATTATTGATTTACTTAATCAGTATCCATTAATTGGCGAAACGTTAGTGGAACTGGATTTTCGGGATCTCGTTTTGAATATTCATCAGGGGCAATGGCAATTTGAGGTAGAACATTTTGCCGCTTCTGAGGTTGTTAGCCGATTGCCGGCCAGTCGTCGTTATTTGCGTTTGACTTCTGAGCAGCGTTATTTGTTGCTCAGTACCTTACTGATGTTTAAGCAACTCATGGAAAAGATCTGACATTTTACAGCGCGAGATGTCGTTTGTTTGCTACGCTTATCGAGCATGATTTCTGGAGAGTCCCTCATGATTATTAAAGAACGTATTCAGGCTCGTTTGAAGCGATCAAAACGTTATGTGTTCATCCGTGACGACTTTAAAGATATTGCTGGTTACGATCAGGTAGGAAGGATACTGCGTAGTTTGGTCAAAGAAGGTCAATTGCTGAAAGTGGGATACGGTGTTTACACCAAGGCTCGAAAAAACAGTATTACTGGGAAAATAATGCCTGCTTCTCCGGGAGGTTCTGATGCGGTTATTCTTGAAGCACTAGAGCGTTTAAAGGTGAAATACCGTTTGGATGGAGCTTCTGCTGCTTATACTGGCGGTAAATCAACACAGATTCCCGCTTATACCCAAATCAAAACCACACTCCGTTTCAAACGAGTGCTATCGGTGGGGAACAGCCGGTTAAATGGATGATTTATCAGGTTTATTCGCAGATGTTGCTGATGTGCTAGGTATCGGTGCTGTTTCTATTGTAGAAAAAGATTACTATATTGTTGAACTGCTTCGTCTGCTACAGCCTTTAGCGTTTGATACCTATAAACTAGTATTTGCTGGTGGAACAGCGTTGGCAAAAGCCGGAATTTCGCTTGACCGGATGTCGGAAGATGTGGATATCAAACTGGTTCCACAGCCTGAATTTTTGGTGGGTGTTCAGTACTCTCGATCTCAGCGTAAAAATATCAGAAAGGATATTGTTCAGACGATATCAGCGACTATTGTAGCATCTGGTTTTTTGGGATTGATGATAACAACCCGAAGATCACACGGGATGAATATCGCTACAATGATATTTCGGTCCGCTATCCCCAACGTGTTGTACAGGCTCCCTACCTAAGGCCATTTATCAAACTGGAGTTGATAGAGTCTGATTTGCTGCAAGCGGCAGAACAGCGCGATATTCGTTCATTTGTCACGCAACTAACAGGAAAAGGTCAGGCGGTTGAAGCATTCCCTTGCACGACGATTATCAGCACTCAAGCTGATAGCTATGCTGAGACGGACTGCTGCGTTTATGCGTAATATTGATAGAAAAGATGACGAGTCACTGGTTCGTCATCTGCATGATAACTACTGCATTGTGAATGCAATAGGAACGGATATCCGTCAACTTGCTGGTTTTGTACAACAAACTATTGAACAGGATATTCAGCGTTATGGCCGCCAGTATCCTCAGTTTCAGATTTCGCCGATTGATGAGCTGAGAGCTGGGTTGGAAGAGTTGGGAAGTAATCCCATCTATCAACAACGTTATCAACAACTTGTGATCCCGATGGTCTTTGAGCATAGTAGAATACCTTGGGCAGAAGCTTACGATTGTTTCCGGCAGACGGCTTTATCTGCTCTGAATGAGCTGAACTAAATTGTCTGATTGATGAGCGCATTTACACAGGTATTGGTTATTGTTAGCAAAATCCGCTGTAAATCTTGGCCTAATGCGGGTGGAGGTATCGGGCGAAAAGCAATATAACCTGTTTTCCTATTATTGGTGCCCGAATTTTGCGTTGAAGAGGAATTGCATTCCGGCCGGCTTAAAGTCGCATTAGAAAAAAATGGCCTTCCCGATTTGCTTATTATGCGGTGACATTACCAGAAACCCTGTTTCGACCTGAAATTGTTAATATTATTGATTGGCTTGTCGAGCAGTCTGCTCTGTCTGATGACTGCGTGGAATCATGTTCATTGGCTTGGAACTAATTTGAGTTGTTGTGATATGTCATTGTGGTTTCCTATTATTAATTGACCGCAAGAAGATCAATGGCTTTCTTGCGTACTTTGATGTTTACTTCCTTTACCGACAACACAATAAATCAATAAAATTTATTTATGCGTGTAGAAATGGACACCGTGATATTCATTTTCAATTTCTGAGAATTAATGATATTTTCATTTACTTAGCGGTATAGAGAGAAATTAAATTTTGATTCTCTATAACAGAGTAATATTTTAAATGTGAGTGATATTTTAGCAGTTAAATTATTAAATATTTATCTTGAGGGGAGATATAGCGAGATGATCTACTTATACACTGATAGTTCTCCAAATGGATATAAGATCACAATTGCTTTGGAAGAGTTGGGGTTGCCATATGTATTAAAGCATGTACGAATTGATCAGGATGAAAATAGAGAGCCTGAGTTTTTACAGTTAAATCCCCACGGGCGTATACCTGTACTTGTTGATGAAAGTACGGATGTAACGCTTTTTGAGTCGTCGGCGATTCTGCTTTATCTGGCTGCTAAAACTAACCAATTATTGCCGGAAGAATTTAAAAGCCGTTGGGAGGCGATTATGTGGTTAACGTTTCATTCTTCTAGCGTCGGGCCGATATTGGGACAACGGGTTCACTTTGAAATATTCGCGACTGAAAAAAATCATACGGCTATACAGCGCTATCGTCGCTTAACGGAAGAAGCTTTCTCTACGCTGAATAAACGGCTTAGTGATCGTCCCTTTTTGGCCGGAGATGAGTATTCCATTGCTGATATTGCCAATTTTGGCTGGACTCATATTGCCAGAATTATTGATTTTGATTTTAGTCACCATGAATATCTAAGTGCATGGCACGAACGTATTGCCTTAAGGCCTGCCGTGCAACGTGGGATTATAATACCGGAGCCGGCGACCAGTCCTTAATAAGTTGATGGTTAAGATAGAATAATGGTAGGGTGAATCGTATGCATAATATATCAAATTAAGATAGAGATCACAGATACTCAGGCAAATTTAGTGAAATCTTTCATCGAATTGTTATTATCCAATCTATACTTACTAGGCGGAAAATAAAAAGAGTAGATAGAAAAACTTAAGTGGCAATGCTCGATAGCAAGGCAAGGGGTTGTCGCGCTTTTGAAGATCGATTTACCTAAAATCAATTCTATTTCGGAGGAAATAGTTAATGTCTAGATCTAAAACAGGTGAGGAGTATATTGAAAGTCTGCGTGATGGAAGAACCATTTTTCTGAATGGAGAAAAGATCACTAATCACGTGGATCACCCTGCTTTTCGGAATGCAATTAGAACGGTAGCTTCACTTTATGATTATCAGGCAGAACACGCTGATCGAATGACGTTCGAAACTTCTGTCGGTAAACGCGTTGGTTTATATTGGGAACTTCCTACCACTCGAGAGAAATTAATTGCCAGAGGTGAGGCTGCGTATGCCTGGGCGATGCGAAGTTGTGGTTGGTTAGGTAGAAGTCCAGATCATGTTTCTGCCGCTCTTACCGGAATGATGACTTATCTGGAAGTATTTGAGGAATATTCCAAGGATAGGGCCGAGGCGTTAAAAAATTACTATTCATATGCCCGTGATAAAGATATTTATTTGGCTTTTACATTAGTCAATCCACAAGGCGATCGATCCAAAACGCCCAGTGAACATATAAAAAACGTATTTCATACTCTTGGTGTGTTGGAGGAAAAACCGCAAGGAATAATTGTTCGCGGGGCAAAGATGTTAGGAACAGCAGCCGTCCTTGCGGAAGAAGTTGTTGTTGGCGTATTTAATCCACTCAAAGAGGGTGTTGATGATAAATATGCTCTGTCTTTTGCATTACCGTTGAATACTAAGGGAATAAAAATTCTTTCCAGAAAATCCTATGAAACAGGCAGTAATAAATTTGATTCCCCTTTAGCGCATCAGTTTGACGAGAATGATGCTGTCGTTTATTTCGATGATGTTTTTGTTCCGTGGGAAAGAGTTTTTGTTTATAAAAATACGGATATGTGCCGCCGACAATTTCAGGCAACTGGCGCTGACGTTTTAATGGATGTTCAGGGTATGGCTCGGTATGCCGTTAAGCTGCATTTTTTAACGGGTTTGGCCCATCAACTTACTGAAGCTACAGGCATCAATGAGTTTCCCGCGGTTCGTGAGTCATTAGCTGAACTTGCTTGCTATGCCGCTAATATTGAAGGGCTCTTTCGTGGTTTGATTAGTAATCCTGATCGACATAATGAGTATTATATTCCCAATCGATTACAACTATATGCTTGCCAGGTTGTATTGCAGTCAACTTATCCAAAGGTGATAGAAAGCATCAGAAATCTTTCAGGTGGTGGCGTGATTATGTTACCGTCAAATTATATTGACTTAGCAAACCCAGAAATTCGTGACTTAATAGAAAAAACACAATATTCAACTTTACTGGCGCCTATTGAACGAGTGAAATTACTGAAATTAGTGTGGGATGCTATCGGGTCTGAATTTGCATCACGTCATACTCAATATGAGATGTTCTATTCAGGAGCGCATCATGTTGCTTTGTCTCGCCTTTATGATGAATATGATTGGGATTTTGCTAAGAGTATGAGCAGAGGGATTTTAGATTCTATAGATGTGAGCTGAGTTTTGTATTTAATTTAGATGCAACTAACTTGTTTTATTTTTATAAGATTTGAAGGAGCGGGATAGATTACATCCCGTTTTTTTGTTATTTAATCTTTTAAAATATGGGAGATTTAACCAATATCATCTCAATATATGGGGTTATTTATATACCCGTTATCTTTCAAGTTGACTCTTTGTTGGCTGCACTCACTCACCCCGGTCACATAGTTATCTATGCTCCCGGGGATTCGTTCCCTTGCCGTCGCGATGCATCTTGAAATCCATAGGGTATATATCCATCCGTAAATTATTTCATCATGTTAGAGAATCATTTCTCTGAAAGGTTTTAACATGTTTATATATTATTAATGGAAGTTAATACACAATTTATTCTATTAATAATAGTAATTGTTCTTATTCTTAAATAAGGATTTAGTGCATGATTTGCCGCGTCAAAAAATTGAATATCAATAATCAACCATTAAAAGAGAGAAAAAATGAAAATAAACATAATGATATGTGCTCTTATGGCTTCCTTTAATGTCTTTGCCTCTGAGTGTTACCAAATAAAATTTCAGCAAGACCAGCAAGCAATAAGCGGGAATTTTAATACTCAGGGAGTATCGTGTATTGAATTTAAAATGCAGCCTGAATATTATGTCCGGGGATCGGCATTGGGTATGCAAGAATTGGTGGTGCAGAAGAGGCGCCAACAACATATTCGCACGTTGTTTACTGATAATCCGATAGATGCTCGTCAGTCAATTGGTTTTACTGTTCCTCGGACGGGAAAATATCGGTTGGCAGCCAAGGGCAAAGCAGGAGCGCCGTGGCAGCTTACATTGTCATTTCCACCTTATATCCCAAGGGATAATGACGCCAGACAACAACCAGAAAGCCCGCGTTTGAAACAACTCCAAGTTGAAGTCGCACAAGGAAAAAGTACCCATGCCTTCTGGCGAGAAATAACCCGCAAGGGCGCTCCGTTGATTGAAGATTATGATGATAAGAATAAGCGCGTCACTTTCCTGTGGCGTGGAGCAAAAGCGAATGTCTTTATTCTGGGGGCGCCGAGTGGCGATCATGATCCGATGTCGCATTTGGCCGGTACTGATGTTTGGTTTCACAGTTATATCATTCCATCAGATACTTTGATGCAATATAAATTGGCGCCGGATTTACCGCAGGTTGAAGGCACGGTTGACGAACAGCGTAGGTCGATTTTAATTACTGCCCAAGCCGATCCGTTGAATAAAAATGTCGTACCGGCGGTATCAGAAGATGCATTTAACCATGATTCATTGCTGGCATTAAGACCGACTCTGTGTGATATCGCACAATTCAAACAATTGCCTTTTCAAGGAGTCACTAAACTTCATCAGCTTGAGAGCAAGATTTTGGGTAATAGTCGGGAAATTGCGATTTATCAACCGGTTACTCCGATGAAACAGCCTGCCATGTTGGTGCTGTTTGATGGGAAGATTTACCGTAAACAGTATTATATTGATAGATTTTTCGATTCCCTGATTGAACAGGGAAAGATCCCGCCGATGTATGTGGTGTTTATTGATAGCCTGGATAGTGCGCGTCGAGGTCAGGAATTGCCGCCCAATCCTAATTTTGCTGAATTTATGGCGAGTGAGTTGATACCGTGGCTGGCTGCTCAGGGTATTAAAGTGCCAGCAGAACGTACCATTATTTCAGGTTCCAGTTATGGTGGATTGGCATCTTCATGGGTGGCGTTTAATCATCCTGAGTTGTTTGGCAATGTTCTCAGTATGTCTGGTTCGTATTGGTGGGCGCCTCAGGGAGAAAAGCCTGAATGGTTGACCCGTGAATTTGCCAAAGCGGAGAAAAAACCACTGCGTTTCTATTTACAAGCGGGATTGTTTGAAACCCGTGTGGGGGAATTGGAGGGCATTTTATATCATAATCGTCGCCTGAAAGAGACGTTATTACAGAAAGGCTATCCAGTTGAATCTAGTGAAATTTCTAGTGGTCATAATTATATTTCGTGGTGTGAAACCTTGTACCACGGAACCCGGTCGTTGGTAGCAAAATGGTGAATGAATTCTATTTTCTTCACATAACTGTCACATAGTTTATTTAGTATCCCTTTATCAGATAACGATGATTTTTATTCCGATTGCGTTTTAATAAGGAAATCTTAATGTCTAACAAGTATACGAAAAGTTTGGTTGCAGTTATGGTTTCTGCCTTAATTTCAGGTGTTAGCTTACCGGTGTCGGCGGCTGGTGATCAAAATGCTAATCAAATTATGGCGGAAAGCCGGGCGGTAAAAGGTAATATTACGGAATTTGGCGGCGCTCGCCGTATGACTCAAAACCAGACTGAGGCATTAAAAGCAGCAATAAATAATCATAAAGCTAAGAACGTTATTTTGTTTATTGGTGATGGTATGGGGGATTCTGAGATTACTATTGCCCGTAACTATGCGGAAGGTGCGGGTGGATTTTTCAAAGGAATTGATGCCTTGCCATTTACTGGCCAATACACTCACTATTCTCTGGATAAAGAGACGCGTAAACCCAACTATGCGACGGATTCAGCCGCTTCTGCCACCGCTTGGGCTTCTGGTATAAAAACCTATAATGGCGCGTTGAGTGTCGATGTATTTGGTAAAGATCATCAGACCCTGATTGAGCTGGCAAAAGCGAATGGTAAAGCAACAGGCAACATAACGACGGCTAGGATACAGGATGCAACGCCAGCGGCACAGTATGCGCATGTCACTGACCGTTACTGTTACGGCCCACAAGAGACAATAAAAAAATGTCCAACTAATGCGCTAGAAAATGGCGGGCGTGGTTCTATTACAGAGCAATTATTAGCGGCTCGTGCTGATGTCACATTAGGTGGAGGCGCCAAGGTTTTCGCCCAGAAATCGGTTGCTGGCGCTGGTAAGGATAAAACGCTGGAACAGCAGGCTCAGGAACAGGGTTATCAGTTAGTTAGGGATGCTAAATCACTGGCATCCGTTACTAGAGCGGATCAGAAAAAACCGTTATTGGGCCTGTTCCATGAAGACAATATGGACATTGCCTGGGAAGGACCTAAAGCAGTTCATCACGGTAATATTGATAATCCTCCAGTGACTTGTAAAGTCAACTCGAAACGGAATCCTGATGCGCCGACGTTGGCGCAGATGACGGGGAAAGCCATTGACCTGTTAAAAGAACATAAGAATGGTTTCTTCTTACAAGTGGAGAGCGCTTCTATTGATAAGCAGGATCACGAAGCTAATCCTTGTGGTCAGATTGGTGAAACGGTCGAATTGGATAAGGCGGTACAAATTGGCTTGCAATATGCGCGTAAACACGGTGATACATTAGTGATTGTCACCGCCGATCATGCTCACGCCAGTCAGATTATTGAAGCCCATATAAAATCTCCGGGGCTGACTCAGGCACTAATCACTAAAGATGGTGGGGTGATGGCGGTTAACTATGGTACTTCTGAGGGTAAGGAACAGGAACATACTGGTACTCAACTCAGGGTGGCCGCTTATGGTCCTCAGGCAGCTAATGTTGTGGGCCTGACTGACCAGACAGATCTGTTCTTCACGATACGTGATGCGATGCAGTTAAAGTAATTTTGTGTGTGGTTAAGGAATAAAGAGTTAAGGCCGGATATTCTCCGGCTTTAATTTTTTTGTTCTTTTTAGTGTATATTTTTCTCTAATTATACTAGTAGGAAAAATACGACTTGAACTAAACAAAGTTATTTAGAAATATACTCTAAATTTGATGAATAAAGTAGTGATATGGAAAAAGCCATTAAAGTTAGTGATGCGATTTTAAAGAAATAATTAGGTTGTATATAACTATTTTGCGTATGAGAAAAATGTAAAGTCTTTCCTAATAATGCCCATAAACAGGAAATTGGATATAGAATTGAAAGTAAAATTATCATTGAGGAGAAGTATATAATAGGTAATTCGAAAGCATGAGAGGGAATAATATAAGAGGCTAGTACGAATGCTTTTGGGCTAAGTAATGTTGTTATAAATATGTCTTTGAGAGTTATTTCATCTGAGCAACTAGTGGTTAATGAAGATTTCCAAACTTTTATTGATAAAAAGGCAATATAAATTGCAGATAAAATTTTCAGTAAAACAGTAATCCAGGGGATATATAAATAGATAAATGCTAAGGTAAAACCTAAGATGCTAACGGAAATCAAATAACCCAACATTACAATAGTTATTATTTTCTGTAATTTTTTCCAGTTTTTCTTCAACCCAGAAGATAATATCAATATATTTGTTGGTCCTGGCATAACTAATAGAAAAAATGAAAGGTAAAATATTTTTAGGCTTTCGATAGATGATAAATAATGAATAAAATGTTCCATTGAAAGATGTCCTCTAATATTAATGTTGTTTTTGTAAAATTCTATATAATAGCTAAAAAACGATTCGTTAGTATATTTTCAGTAATGATGATTACTTTATGGTAAAATAAAATGTAGTTCCGAAATAATAATGTCATGCAACAAGTTACTATTGATTTGTTTAAAATTTGGGTAGTGTAATTCGATAAAAAACGAAAAATATGATGTTTATAATGGTTTTGCATGATTATTGGTTTTCTTATTAATAGTATATTAATATCAATGTGTTATAAAATATCATCTTTGATTTCAATGTAAATCATAAAGAAAAATAACGATAATTTATAATATTTTGTTACAATAATGATCACAAAATCAACTTAATAAGGTTTACAGTTTTGGTACAAGGCTGATATTGTCCAATAAAGTTAAGTTATCATGTAAAAGGGAACTATAATGTTTAAATAATAAATTTCAAAGAATCTTATGTAAAATAGATTTAATCTCTATTGCTAAATTAATTATGGGTATAAATTCAGGTAATTGAATTTATTATTCATTCGTGTGCTTTTATCTTAATATATTTATAAGTAGAGGTAACATGGTAAAATCAGTATTAATAGTCGGCGGTGGTACGGCTGGTTGGATGACTGCGGCTTATTTAGTAAAAGCATTTGCTGAAAATGTCAATATTACAGTCGTAGAATCGAAAAAGGTAAAGAAAATAGGTGTAGGAGAAGCTACATTCAGTACAGTCCGTCATTACTTTGATTATCTTGGATTAGATGAAAGTGAATGGTTAGCTGAATGTGCGGGAAGTTATAAATTAGGTATTAGATTCGAGAATTGGGATGGGAAAGGTAATCATTTCTATCATCCCTTTGAACGCTGGGAAGTTGTTAAGGGTTTTCCTATCTCTGAATGGTGGTTAAGGAAAGGCGTTACAGACCAAAATTTTGACTATGCGACTTTTTTGACACCTCATCTTTGTGAGGCAAAGCGGTCTCCCAGGAAGTTAGATGGTTCGCTTTTTGCGCAAAATTCCGATGCGTCGCTTGGGCAATCAACATTAGCAGAACAGAGGGCTCAGTTCCCATATGCCTATCATTTTGATGCGGATGGCGTTGCGAGTTTTCTAAAACGTTATGCAATGAATCGAGGTGTTAGCCATATAGAAGATGATGTGACTCATATAGAAATTGATGAGAATGGAAATATAGGATATCTGGAAACAAAAATACACGGAAAACTTAAAGCTGATCTCTATATTGATTGTACTGGATTCAAAGGATTATTGATTAACCAGGCATTGAACGAGCCATTTGTCAGTTTTTCAGATGTGCTAAAAAATAACCGAGCAGTAGCATTACGAGTACCTAGAGAGGATACGAGTGATATTGAGCCATATACAACAGCTCGTACGATGTCCAATGGATGGCGTTGGACGATTCCTTTATATAAGAGGAATGGTTATGGGTACGTATATTGTGATAAATATCAAAGTCCTGAAGAAGCTGAAACTGAATTAAGAAAATCCATTCCATATGAAAATGCAGAGTGTGTCGCAAATCATATTAGAATGAGAATTGGTCGTAGCAATCGTTCTTGGGTAAAGAATTGCGTAGCGATTGGGTTATCAAGCGCATTTGTTGAACCTTTAGAATCAACGGGAATTTTCTTCATTCAACATGGAATTGAGCAGCTCGTTAGATTTTTTCCAAGAAGTAGCGATAATGAGCTACTCATTGAAGAGTACAATACGCGAGTTAATCGTGTCGTTGATGGAGTTAAAGAGTTTTTATTGCTCCATTTCTCATTAGCTCAGCGTAATGATACCGTGTACTGGAAAGAATGGAAAAATGTTGAATTACCTAAAGAGCTTTTAAAAAAAATAATGTTAGCGGAAGATCATTTGCTGGATAAAGAAACTATTTATCCTTTCTATCATGGTTTTGAAGAATATTCGTGGAATACCATGATTCTGGGTTTGAGTTCAGGTCCAATAAGGAGCAAACCGGCATTGTCATTAATGATGCCTGATGAAGCGGATGAAATGTTATTGCACCATTATATGAAAGCAGAAAATATGATAAATAGCTTACCAACATGCCATGAATATTTACAACATCTACATAATTTACAAAATAAAGATTGATAACAGATAAAAAATTGGTGCCTAATTGAATTAAGTAAGTTTGAAACTTTACTTAAGATGCGTTGTATTAAATTAAGCTCGATTGCCTAAATAATCTATATAAGACTGAAAAGTTATTCGTAAAGTATTTATACCCTATGGATTTCAAGATGCATCAAGACGGCAAGGGAGCGAATCCCCGGGAGCATAGAGAACGATGTGGCCGGGGTGAGTGAGTGCAGCCAACAAAGAGGCAATTTGAAAGATAACGGGTATATATGGCATTTAGATCGCCAGTAATCTAAGGGCGGTAGCTTACCAGAGTCAAGGTAAGCTACCGGGTGAGTTTATCATTAAAAAACCTTGTTGTTCTGGGTAGAGAGGAAAGGAGGTGGTTTTCCTGCTAACTTGTTTATACAGGTAATATTTTGAGAGGCAATATTAATAGAAATGTGAAGTTTTCGTCAGAACTTACACTTTACTGATGTTGTATATTTCAACCTTCCATTTGTCTTCTTCGAAATTTCCGTGACCTATTCAACAAATACTATCTAAATTGATGTGTATATACAAATTTAAAGGGGAGGTAAGGTAATGGGTACAGAATTGAAGATCTCATTGGAAAATCATTTGCCGAAATTCGTTTCTATCATACAATTTATGGTTTAGATAGCGTGATAGCCAGTATGAATCATTGTATTGTGAGAAGCTTTATGTTTGAGTCTAGTTTAGATATTTCAGAAGAAACAGATATAATTGAAGGTAGAAAATTTAATAATTTGGACTGGAGTAATGAGCATCAGCCAGATTTAGTGTTTAAAGGCTGTGTTATCACTGATTCGAAATTTTCAGGTGCAAATTTAAGTGGTTTACGTTTAATAAATTGTCAAGTATTTAACTGTGACTTTAGTGAAGCCAATATTTCAAATGGTGAGTTTGAAAATACATTATTTTATAATAAAGACAGTCAAAAAGGTTGTGATTTTCATAGTGCGGACTTACGTAGTTCAAAGTTTGTTTGCTGTGATATTTCAACAAGTAATTTTTATCGTGCTGAGCTATTTGATATAACAATTGATAGGTGTCAGGCGCTAGGGTGCCATTTTGAGCTTGCCGATTTTACAAAAGTAGTCAGTCGAAAAGTTATATTCAGTTCAGCAACATTAATAAAATCAAACTTTAAATATTCAGATTTTGAAGGAGTATATCTTGAAAAGTGTGATTTATCAGAAAGCAATTTAGTTTCAGTTGTATTGTCAGGAGTAAACCTTGAAGGTTCAAATCTAACGAATACTATTTTTTCTCCATCACGGTATGATGGGTTATCCATATTTAAAGCTGATTTAAGGAATGCGGAAATATCTAATATAGATGTGAGAACATTAGATTTTTCTGGCGTTGAAATATTTGAATGGCAAATGGTTCCTTTAATGGAAGAAATGGGGTTTATCATTCATCCAGATAATTAAAATAGAAAAGGCAATTAAGGTAATGTTAGTTGGAATAAAAAATAACATTATCTTTTTTAGCCTATATACAGGAGATACCTTGATTATTTAACTGTTAATACTCTTTGAATGTTTGCTGATTTTATTATTGTCCGTATCTTAGGAGTTAAATATTAATAGGAGTTAGGTGAAAAATGAAAGTAAGAGAAGATGTTATTGAACTAAACTGTCAAAAAGAGTCTCTGATAGAAAAAGGTAGCAATAAAAAATGCCCAGATAATAATAAGACCCAGATTAATCCCAAAGTGAAAGAGTTATTAGATTGGATTAGATTAACTGCTAAATCAGATGATGAGATAATCAAAGGCAAAGAAATATCGAAGCAATTTATTTATCAATCAGGGAAACTTGGGCTTTTTGGCATGCAAATACCTATAGAGTTCAATGGCATCGATATTTCTGTTTCAGAGGCCTCTCAAATCATCCAACAACTAGCGGCTATAGATATTACCCTTGCAGCTTTTACTATACTCCAACATTCATGTAGCTATTTGCTATTCAAACATGCTAGTCCGGAAATAAAGCAGGAATATCTATCGAAAGTGTCAACAGGCGAGATGATTGGATGTTTTGCATTGAGTGAACTGGCAGCGGGTTCGAATCCGCGAAATATGGAATCCACTCTGACGAAGCATAGCGATGATTCCTGGGTGCTGAATGGTAGTAAATGTTGGCTGGGCGGGGCTTCTATTGCTGGTGTATTTATTGTATTTGCAAAACATCAATCTGCTGATGAATCAGGAATTAGCTGCTTTGTCGTTCCAGCATCTGCCTCAGGTATAGAAGTTGGCGGTGAACAGAATTATCTGGGAGTCCAAGGTCTTGATTTACGTACCGTCACTTTTAATAACGTTGTGGTTCGAAATACTCAGCGATTAGGTGAATTGGGAAAAGGCATGCAAGTTGCTGCAAGTAGTTTGCTTTTTGGGCGTACACTAGCGAGTTCTTTAGCTATTGGGGTAATGAAGCGGTGTGTCCAATTGATGTATAGATTTGCTTCCCTGCGTCAAATCAGTACAGGGCTACTGATAAATAACCCAGTGACAGAATTACAATTGAATTGGTTAACTAATGCGATAACAAGTGTGACGGCAATATCTGATCAAGCATGTGGTGATTTCGATCATGGCGTATTTGTTCCTGCGAGTTTATGTATTGCGGCAAAAGTTTTAGGATCTGAATTTGTCTGGAAAGCGACAGATAATTTAGTCCAATTGATGGGGGCAAGAGGGTTAGATGAAAGAAATTTGGCCTCCAGTTTATTGAGAGATAGTCGATTTTTGAGAATAGGCGAAGGACCAACGGAAACATTGTTAATGGAGATAGGTGCGATATTAGCAACTAAAGATCCAGAAAATGAATTTTATTTTGTTGAAAAACTCGGTGCTAAGAAAGTTTGGAGCAAATTGTATTCATCAATAAATGAGATCACAAGATTATGCAAAACCAAAGAGAAAGGACTCGAAGCAACCTACTATTATGCTGGTAGAGTTGGAGTTTGGGCTATTTTACATGCTTGTATAGAACATCGATATCCTTTAGAGCAGGATACTATAATTGACTGGATAAAGGATAATTATAACCAAGAATTGATTCTAATTAAAAATGATTTAAATAGAATAAGACCTGGAAATCAGATAGATTATATTTTGGAAAAGATTAATGCTTATGATTTTGATATTGGTTCTTTAGATGAAACGATTGTGACAGATCTCAATAAGACCACTCTCTTTTTTTCCAAGGAATGCATCAATAATAAAGAAAGCCGATTTACTAATGGAGCTACTGAATTCTATAATGATAATAAAGAAGATGAAGTGCCATTAACAAATCTTATAAAAGACTCATTATTATCTTCAGAGTTTACATTGACGAAAAGTAGTACGACGATTTTACTTAATGAAAAAATAAAAAGTAAAGTCAAAAGAATAGCTAAACTAAATAAAAGATCTATAGTAGAAGTCATATTGACTTCGCTTTCTGTATTATTAGCCAGAATTTCTAATCAAGAATCTATCTCGATACTTGTTTTCAATGTCAAGGAAAATTCAACATATCTGTTCACTTATCAATATAAACCCAACGATTCAATTGAAAGTAACTTAGTGACCCTAATCGGTAAAGTAAAACAGTGGTCGACTCCGAGTGAAGCGATTATGGATGTCATTGAGAAATCAAAAAATGATTCTCCATTAATGAGTTTGGCTACAACGACAGTTTGTTTTTGTATTGGACTTCCACTGCAATACAAAGATCTGGATGGTATTGATATTTGTATTGCTTTAGCAGATAAAAATACTGATCAATCCATTTCATGGATTCATTCTGCTACTTTTAGTCAAGATACGATCAAGAGAAGGGCAAATAACTTAATTGAATTAATTGATTCAATTGAGACACCGAATAGATCAGTAGCGAATTTATCGATTATTCCTGATAGTGAAAAAGAGGAAATTAGAAAATATAGTGGTATAGAGAGTATTGCTAAAAGTAGAGATAAAACGTTACCTGAGTTGTTTTATCAATGTCTGGCGTTAAATCCAGAGGGTATAGCATTAGTCGGCCCTAATGAAAACCTGACATATCGGCAATTAGAGGAAAAAACGAATCAGATAGTGGCTATTATGCAAGAGGCTGGTGTAAAGGTTTGTGATGTTGTGTGTCTCTGTATGGGGAGATCTCCCTACTTTATAGCTGGTTTATTGGCGATTGCTAAGATGGGGGCCGCTTTTGTTGTGCTTAACGCAAGGCACCCTGTGGAGAGAAATCGGAAGATAATTTCTAATACGGGGTGTTCAGTCATCTTGAGTGAGAGTTCACTAGCAAATATTGTACAGGAATTTGGCGAGTATGTTATTGAGATTGATAGCGAATTAGAATCTGGTAATTTGCGTTCTATCTTGGTTAGTAACCAAGCTACACCTGATTCTATTGCATATATCTCTTTTACCTCTGGTTCAACGGGTGAGCCTAAAGGGGTAATGGTTAGTCACCGTGCGCTTTGTTTGCAACTTGAAAACCGTAGGGCAATTTTGAATCTTTGTGAAAGTGATAGATTGCTATATTCAGCCGCCCCGAATTTTGATGTTGCTATATGGGAGCTTTTTGGTGCTTTTTCCGTGGGCTGTGCATTGATTGTCAATGGTGACAATCAATTTAATTGGGATCCAAAGGAAGCCATAAATACAGTTATTCATTATGGTGTTACTCATCTTCAAATTCCACCTACTCAGCTTGGTCTACTCATTAATGAGAAAAATATTGAAAAATGTTGTTCTTTAACTTGCATTATTACTGGCGGGGAGCTATTACCAAACAACGTAAGAGAAAGTATACATTCGAAGATAAAGGTAAACCTGTATCACTTTTACGGGCCAACAGAGGCAGTTATTGATACCAGTTACTGGCAATGCAGAATAGGTGAACAACAATCCTCTACTTATATTGGTCTCCCTTGCCCACACAGGCAGGTATATATACTTGACCATGATATGCAACAAGTCCCAATTGGTGTACCTGGGGAAATGTATATTGCTGGAAAGCCTCTTGCAAATGGATATCTATCAGGGCCGCAAATGACAGAATCTCGGTTTATTAGAAACCCGTTTACCGAGGGAGAGGATAAAGATTCATTCATGTATAAAAGCGGTGATAAAGCTCGCTTTATATCTGGAGGTGGGTTGGAATTTTTAGGTCGAGTTGATCAGCAGATTAAGATCAATGGTATTAGAGTAGAACCTGGTGAGATAGAAAATGTATTAGAAAGTCATGCATCTATTATGCAACTAAGGGTTGCATTAAGAAATCAGGGGCAAGATAAGGTTAATCAATTCCTGGTTGCTTATTATGTATCATTTGAAGGTTCGACAGTCGATAAAAGTGAGCTTAGACAATTTGCAAAAAAACGTTTGCCAAAGGAGATGGTGCCAAGTTTATTTGTCGAATTAAAAGCTCTTCCCTTAACTTCAACTGGTAAATTGGATATCCGAGCCCTGCCAGAAGTTGCTGATTTGCATAAAATAGACGCTTCAGAAATTGACCTTTCTTCAACTATAGGTAAGGTGCGCTATATATGGCAAGAGGTGCTTGATAGACCAGTCAACGATGAAAATGCTGATTTTTTTGAAATTGGCGGTCACTCTTTGACTGCTGTGAAGGTACTTACTCAGTTGAGAGAGACTGTTTCAACAGATATTAAAATGAGCGATTTCCTGGAAAACTCAACAGTACAAGGATTAGCAAGGATTATTGAAGAGAAAGGTATCAATATCCATGTAGAAAAGCCTACTTCAACATCAAGGGAAGGTGCTATTCCTTTGTCGGGAACACAGGAAAACCTTTGGTATCTCTATAAGCTTAATCCGCACTCTTCGGCTTATAATTGCCCTGAAGCATTTCGGTTGTCAGGAAAAGTTTGCTTAAGTAGTTTGGAGAAGGCATTAAATGATATTTTCAAACGTCACGAGTCTTTAAGAACTACATTTTATGAATTGAATGGTATTCCTTATCAAAAAATTGTACCGATTTCAGAATTTAAACTCAATGTCTGGTATTTTGATCATATATCTGAACAACAGTTTTCAAAGGAATCTAAAAAAATCATAGAGAAGGAGGCGACCAGACCATTTAATTTAGAGGAAGATTGTCTATTTAGGGTGTTATTCATTAGTAATTATGATGAACATGTTATTTTCTGGAATTTTCACCATATTATTGCTGATGGCACTTCTTCTGCCAATATATTTACCAATGAACTTAACCAACTTTATGCTTATTATTCAACAGGAGAAAGTATATCTCTACCTGAGATAGAGATCCAACCTATTGACTATATGCGCTGGTATAACACTTTTATGGATGAATCGAGGCGTGGCGGAAAACTGGATTTTTGGCGTAATATTCTAGAAGGGGCACCTTCCGAAGTTGACATCACACTCGGAAGTTCTTTTCCAACTAATATTAGTGATAAAGGTTGTAGGTTCTATTTTCAATTACCAGAAAAAATTGTGACCCAACTTGATGAATTTTCAAAGAATAATGGATTTACCCAATTTGAGATTATGATGACTGCCTTTTCGGTCCTTATTTATATTGTCAGCGGTGAAGATGACTTCACTATTGGAACCGTTGTAGCTGGGCGACATCATAGTATTATTGAAAATATCATAGGAAACTTTGCCAATGTTGTGGTGACAAGACATAATGGTTTTAAACAGACAACAATTTTAAATTATCTTGAATCAATACGAAATAAATTAGCTGATATATTTGAAAACTCTGATATTCCCTTTGATGAAGTTGTTGCAGCAACATGCCATAATCGTAAAAAAAATAAAAACCCATTATTTAATACTTTCTTTTCTCTTTACAATGGAAAAAGAAATCACTTTAATATCGATGGGGCAGTACCTCAAGAACTGTTATTAAATCCAGGTTATTCTCAATTTGACCTGAGTTTGGCTTTATTTTCGGATGTAGGTTCTATTAATGGATATATAGAATATAAAATCGATCTCTTTGATAAAGGTACAGTAAGTCGACTTTTTTGTTATTATATAAAAACGATTAACTATATTTTGATGAACCCAGATCGCAATATTGATTATATTGAATTAGTTGATGGTGAAGAAAGAAATAATCTTATTAAAGATTGGAATAATGAGCGAGGGCCTGTAGCAACAAATAAATCTTTATGTGAAATTTTTGAACAGCAGGTTAAACTATATCCTGATAATATTGCAATTAAGTTTGAAGATAAATATTTAACTTACGAAGAATTAAATAAAAAAGCTAATAGGTTAGCACACTATTTAAATAATTCTGGCGTTAATCCTACTGATTTGGTTGGTCTTTGTGTTCAGCCATCTATTGAAATGTTTGTAGGTTTGCTAGGAATTGTAAAGGCCGGTGCCGGGTATGTGCCATTAGATCCTGCACTTCCTGCCGCTAGAATTGATTTTATAGTGAAAAACAGTGATTCAGTCGTAATTCTAACTCAATCAACGCTTGCGAAAACAGTTGCACATTGTGGCATTGATTTAATATTGCTGGATGAAGAATATCAGTTATTCAATGAGTATAAGGAGACAAACCCTTCGCACTCGATTCCGGCTGATAGCATTTTATATATGATTTTTACATCAGGCTCGACAGGTATCCCGAAAGGCGTCCAGACTCAGCACTATAATGTTGCAGCACTGGTTTGTGACACTAATCATATGGAGTGCGATAAAGAAGATGTTTTTGCAAAAGTTAATAACTTTGCATTTGATATTTCTACATGGGAAATTTGGACGCCGCTATTACATGGAGCATCTATTACGGTGGTTCCTGATGCTATAAAGCTAGTCCCACAGGAATTTTCCGCTTTTATTAAACAACAGAAAATTACCATGCTTTATCTTCCTACTGCGCTTTATCATACGATCGCTACCGAGTTGCCGGAAAGTTTTGGTGGGCTTAAGTTACTCATTGTTGGTGGTGAAGCGCTTGATCCGACAAAAGCACGATGTGTTTTGGAAAGTAAAACTCCACCAAAAGGCTTTATCAATGCTTATGGTCCAACAGAAGTGACATGCTCATCTGCGTGGTTTGATGTTAAAAAACTCAGTAAAGAGGCAAAGAGGGTTCCAATTGGTAAGCCGATCACAAATACGCAGTTTTATGTTTTAAATAGCGAACAAAGAATTCTCCCAATCGGAGCTAAAGGTGAGCTATATATTGGTGGCGCTGGTGTGTCAAAAGGTTATAGGAAGAGTCCAGAACTTACGGAACGTCACTTTCTAAAAAACAGATTAGGTTCTGATATAAGATTTGACAAACTTTATCGTACTGGAGATATCGTTAGATACTTACCTGATGGTAATTTAGAGTTCATGGGGAGAACGGATCATCAAGTCAAGATCCGGGGGTTTAGAATAGAAATTGGAGAGATAGAAAATATATTAAGAAAACATCCATTGATAAAAGCTGCTATTGTTTTGGTTCAGGAGGAATCACCAGGAAATAAACGTTTAGTCGCATTTTTTGAGTTTTACGAAGGTCATCACAATACACCAATAAATACCATAAGAAAATATCTATTAGAAAATCTACCAGCCTATATGGTTCCTTCGGTAATTAAGGCGTTAAATGTTTTGCCATTAAATAACAATGGTAAGATAGATAGGAATAAACTTAATCAGATTGAAATAGATCTGGGTGATGAAGGTGGCGGTTTACGCTATCCGCGAGACTATGTAGAACTATCACTTTGTCTTATTTGGGAAGAGATTGTCGGATTTAAAAAACCAACATTAGATATAAATTTCTTTGAAAGTGGTGGTGACTCCCTTCGAGCAGTCCGTTTAATTTCCGAGATTAATAAAACTTTTGGCAAGAATTTATCTTTAGATACGTTATATGATGGAGGAAATATTGAATCTTTGGCATTAAAAATAAAGAGTAATGATATAGACAATGAAAACCGTATTTTAATACCGCTTGTAAAAAATAAATTTAATGATAAGCCTGTATTTATCGTTCATCCTCTAAGTGGTAGCGCAATGTGCTATATCCCATTAGCCACAATGTTAGCTAATCCGCTTTATGCTTTCCAATCACCGTTACTTTACAAGCAAAGGGGGCATGAATCGATAGATAGCGTTGAAACTCTGGCTTCGATGTATATTGATGAAATGCTAAAAGTTCAAGAGCGAGGCCCTTTCGTGCTTGGGGGATGGTCTTTCGGGGGAATTATTGCTTTTGAGATGGCGAGGCAACTTGAGTTAAATGGTCATGAAGTATCTAAGCTATTCTTGTTTGACAGCGCGGCGCCTGGTAAAGCTCATAAAGAGTTGAACATGATAAAAGTTCTTAGTCTTTGTCTCGAAGAAATTGTTGAACAATTTGGTACTCATATCGATATCGATTTAGAAAGTATTAGCAAGCTGACTCACGGCGAGATACTTGATGTTGTATTGAATACCATTAAAGAGCATGGTGGATTTGCCCCAGATGCTGATGTCACTATGCTTGAACGCATGATTGATACCTGCCTGGTTAATTCTAGAGTGTCATCAAAGTACACTGCTGGTGCTGTGAATACTGACACGATTCTTTTTCGTGCTAAGGACCGTTCACATATGGAAGAGATGCTGGTATTCCCTAATGAGGCTAAAGAAAGATGCTTGGGTTGGAGCCAACATATTTCTGGTGATCTTATTATTGAGGATATTGATGGTCATCATATGTCGATAATGTTCCAACCTAATGTTGACGCAATTTCTGCGATAATAAATGAATGGATGGATAAGAATAATTAATTGGGGGAGGCCGATTTTATATAACTATTGAAATAGGACTTCTGTTATATACTTTTCTTGTATTAATAAGCATGCGTGGTGAATAATGAATCCATTGTTTGAATTGATAAATGAAAATAAGATATATAACTTCGCTTAAAATAAATTAGTTAGAGCTAGTGTTTATTCTTAAACCTGAAAAAATAGGGTATGATGCTATGAATATAATTGGTATCTCTGCAAATTTTCATGATTCTTCTTGTGCTCTGATCAGCGATGGGCAACTTATCGCTGCTGTGTCAGAAGAGCGATTTTCCAGATTCAAAAATGATTCTCGACTACCAATTAGAGCCTTTAGATATTGTTTAGAGGAGGGAAGCGTTAATATTACAGACATCGACTGTATAGCTTATTATGAAAACCCTTATAAGAAATTGTCTAGGCAACTTGCCTCCAATTTCAATTTTTCTGCTACTAATGGTCTTCATTGGTTGGACTGCCACAAGCCATTTCGTGATATTACTGAAGTATTGGGGTATGAGAAAGAGATCAAATTTTATGATCATCATATGGCGCATGCCGCCGGAAGCTATCTATTTTCTGGCTTTACTGACGCGGCTATATTAACTTCTGATGGTGTAGGGGAATGGGAAACTTCTACTTTTGGTTATGCGCAAGGCGATAACATCAATTTGTTCGAGAAAATTGAATATCCAAATTCAGTTGGTCTTTTTTATAGCACTATTACTAACTATTTAGGATTCAGAGTACTCAGTGGCGAATATAAAGTCATGGGATTAGCACCTTATGGTAAACCAATATATACCAATAAGTTGCGAGAAATGTTTAGTATGGAGAAAAAGTTCAGTTTTAAGCTAAATATGAAGTTCTTTGATTTTAGCCAGATAAATAGAATGTACACGGATGCTTTTATCGAATTGATTGGTTTTCCCCCAAGAGAACAAGAATCTGTGATGCTACAACATCACATGGATTTAGCGCAAAGTTTGCAAGTGGTGTTGGAAGAGATTCTCATCAAGCAAGTTCATGATTTGCGGGAAAAGGTAGACTCAACAAACTTATGTCTGTCAGGAGGTGTAGCTCTAAACTGTGTTGCGACACATGCCATCCGTAAGACTGACCTATTTAATAATATTTTTATTCCTCCTGCTGCTGGAGATTCCGGTTCCGCTTTGGGGGCGGCTGCATTAGCTCATATTGAGATGACGGGAAAACGGCACAGTTACAAGCCATTTACAAACCCTTATCTCGGTCCAAAGTTTAATAATGACAACATATTGGAGATGCTAACTTCAATGGAGATTGAAGCTTTGGATTTCCGTGAAAATAGAGAAGGTTTTGAGCAGACTATTGTTAAGATGCTCACAAATGGAAAAGTCATTGGTTGGTTTCAGGGGAGGATGGAGTTCGGTCCGCGGGCTTTAGGAGCACGAAGTATTATTGCGGATCCAAGAGATCCTTCTATGCGAGATCGGCTAAATGCATTGGTTAAAAAGAGAGAAGGATTTAGGCCATTTGCGCCAGCTATTTTGGAGGAGGAAGCCGCAAATCATATTGAATTATCAATTCCAACACCATTCATGCTTGAAACTTGTCAAGTAACTTCAAATCTCAGTTTACCCGCAGTCACACATGTTGATGGATCTTGCCGACCACAAACAGTGACTGCTGATACTAATCCAAAGTTTCATTCTTTATTGAAGGCGTTTTATAACGCGACGAATTGCCCAATATTGGTGAATACTTCATTTAATGTGAGGGGAGAACCAATCGTTTGTACTCCACTTGATGCGGTAAGGTGTTTTGGGAATTCAGGAATTGATGTTTTAGTACTGGAAGATTTTATTATTGAGAGAGCTATGCTTCCGGCAGCATTTTCTAAGATGGCGGAAATAGAGTTTGGTTTTATTCAGCCACCACAAGATCTATTTACAGGGCAATCTATAGAAGCCATCTATACCTTTATCTAGAATAAACTTACGTTTTTAGGAAAATAATATGAATCAATCTAACGTCAATACCGAAAAATTAGTGGAGTTTCTTTCTGATAATCAAGAAAATGCCTTGGAAGTTATGCGGTTGGCTCAAATCTATTTGATGAGTGAAGATCAAAACAGTAATGATACGACATTTTACAATAATATCCCTTCATGCAATGAGAATGTTGATGGATATACTGCTATCGGTACATGGCATCCAACGAAAATTGATGATGAGATGGTTTTTGTAAGACGCGATCAATCTGATTCCATTTTTTGGGAGAGTTCACAGCAGCAACTGACGGCGAGTAAAACAAAAGGTGTGAAAAGGGTATGTTTTATCGGTGAGTCTGCGGCGCTTGGCATGTTTTTCTCACCTTATATTACACCGGCTAAAACATTATCTCATTTGCTTAACCAATATTGTGATATTGAATGGGAAGTTATCGATCTGGCAAGAAGTTGTATTAATGCAGGTGGTTTATTAGAGATTTGCAAGGCGAGTTTACAATTACAACCGGACTATGTGGTTATTCTTGCGGGTAACAACTGGTTTTCAGATGTGTTATTTGAGCATAATGCACCTTTAGAAAGACGAAGAGATTATGCTAATGTACTTGCAAACTTAGGCCCTAATGGAATTGCGGTTGAATATAAGGAAAAATTAGAAAAGAATGCAGAAATATTGATAAATAGAATAGATGCAATATCTAAAGAAAGTCATGCTGAGTTTATTTTTGTTTTACCCGCATCAAATTACGCAGATTGGGAGCGTACAACGCCGCTCCATTGGTTAGGTAATGGCAAAACTGCCGAGTGGTATGAATTATACCGAAATGCATCACAAGCAATGATGAGTGGGCAGTATGTTGAGGCTTTGGAATTGGGCCTCAGCATGGTCGAGATTGATGGTGGTATCGCAGCCACTTCTAACCGTATTGTGGCTAATAGTTTGATTGCATTAAATCGTGCTGAAGAAGCTAAATCGTATCTGGATGCAGAATGCAGCTATGCATTGATGCATGATCTTGTAACATCATTCCCTAGTACTCCCTCATTTGTTAAAGAGCGTATTACCCAACAAGATATTGATATTAAAGTTATCGATCTGGAATATTACTTCTCTAAATATCTAGGTTCGAATGTGATAGGTGGCTCACTTTTTGTCGATTACTGTCATATGACACCAGAAGGCTTTAAAGTTGCGATGTCTTCTATAGCAGAATGGTTAATTTTTCATAAAAAAGATAAGCCAGATGTAAATTGGGAGGTAATGGCAAAGAAGAGCATTGAATTAGACGTATCTTCATATAATTTAGCTGTTTCTTATTTTTACATTGCTTTATATAACAGTCATATAAATCGACCTATTGATGAAGTCGCAGAAAGAGAGCGAATAGTTAAGTTATTTGGCAAAGCTGTTCAGTACTCAGAAGAAATATTGGATGTTATGGAGCTTTATGTTAAAGCCAGAAGTTGTGAAAAGGGGGCTGGATTTGGCCTGAGTCGAGCGGGGCAAAAGCTACTTGAACTTGTCAATTCTCCACTCGATTTTCCAGTGGCTCAATCGTCACCAGGTGCGGATGAACAAACTATTGACGCAATTTGTGAAATATTCGATAAGTACGGCCGTAATGGCAAGGAGTTGAAAGAATCTTATCAAAAGAGTTATATCGACCAACTTAAACATGGTGTAGATTTGACAGAACCTCAATATATTGAACGAGTTGGCTCAGTTATTAGAATATCTAAAGATCCTGAGATAAATACTCGAAGAAGCATTCCATACTTTAAATCATGGTGGCCGACATCATCATTTACTCTGATTACCAGCGGTAATCATGATCTGAATATAGAGATGACGAGTAGAGTTAAGAAGCATATCGAAGAAAGTAAAGTTAGTATTTCAATTAATGGTGAGTTGATTAAAGAAGTAGAGATATCATCGGAATGGTCCCATCATAAGCTAATCATTCCTGGTTCTCTCACTAAACCGGGATTCAACAAAGTCACCTTGGAATGGCCTAAATTGGCACAGGATGAAGAAAAGGAAGTGTTAAATATATCATCCCGATATAATAAAGGTTTAAAGACTGAAATATTTCCAATTTTTGGAGAGTTATTCTCATTGAAGGTATCTTGCGCAGAATAACTTGGTTTTATAATGTCATGTATGAGCTGCCATCCATTCAGTAAATCTGATTTATAGACGTTGTTTAATGGCAGCTTTTTGTGTTTATATTACATAGGATTCATAATGTTCAGAGGTTAATTGATTTATGCCGCCGTTAATATTAAGGTTATTACCAATAATACTTATCATTGGAATGGTTCCATCATTTATAGAAGTTGACGTCACGTTGCCAGCATTCCCCCAAATGCTAGAATTTTTTTCTTCGACTGAGTCGGCAGTGCAATTTACTCTAATAATCAATTTCTTAGGGTTGTGTCTATTCACGCCTATTTTCGGTCCACTTTCAGAATCATATGGGCGAAGAAAAATAATTTTAATCGGAGCTGCTCTATTCTTTATTGGTAGCGTAGGTTGTTCAACTGTAGTTGATCTTAATCAGTTGTATTTATTTAGGTTTATCCAAGGGGCTGGGTGCAGTGCTATTTGGGTTGTCGGGTTTATCATTTGTTCGGATACTTATAAAGATGAGGAGTCAGTACAAGTTTTTGGAATTCTCAACGCAGCCATATCAATGGCCCTCATTATCGCCCCTATTGCTGGCTCTCTTATTGTTGCACATTATAATTGGAGATTTACCTACCACTTAGTGGCTTTATTAAGTTTTCTTTCTCTTATGGCTGTGTTCATCATTCCTGAAACAAATCGTAATACGGTAAAGTTGAGTGTAAATAAGGTCGCTAAAAGTTATTTTCAACTTATATTCAATACGCGTTTCTTAATATATGCATTTACACCTGGGTTATTAGTATCTGCATGTATTGCATATGTATCTGTTGTTCCCTTTTTATATATAGATAAAATGGGAATGAGTTATTACACATTTGCAGTACATCAAGCAGTATTAGGAATATGTTTGGCAGTGGCTGGATTTTATTCAGGTGCTTTGAATAGAAAGATTGGCTCAGCTAATTGTATCTATTTGAGTATTATAATTTGCTTGATAGGTTGTAGTTCATTAATGATATTCAGTAATATTTATCCCGAATCTGCAATACCTTTTACATTGTCGATGGCCGTTATTTGTATAGGTTCTGCTTTTCAATATAGTATGGTGTTCTCTCGTTCTTTGGCGTTGTACCCTGAGTTAGTTGGTTCAGCATCATCCCTATTAACTTTTTTTAGACTTATTTTTTTCAGTTTCAGTGTTCTTATTTCAGGATGGGCATTTACCGGGAAACTATTTAATTCAGCAATTATAGTGTCATCAATAATTGCTATGGGATTGTTATTTTCATTGTTTGTTTTAATTGATTTGCGAAACAATGCAGTTAATAGGAATGTTAATGATGGGTCACGTGTTAGCTGATTAAAAAAGTACTTGTTCGGAGTAGTGAAATTATCTTACTAATAACATTAGGCATTTGTTGATGTCTATTTTTCTGAGGTTATTTATGAGAATTAAAGTTATCATTCCACTGTTGACGTCAAAATATAATTCTGCGGTACAAGAAGAAATTTATCCCTATATTGCACCGGATGTATCAATTACTGTTGTTAATTTAGAGTCTGGCTCGCCTTCTATTGAGTCACGTTATGACGAGATATATTCAACGCCTGAGATTGTTAGCAAAATTGTTGAGTCCGAAGAGGAAGGATATGATGGCGTTTTCGTGAGCTGTGTCAGTGATCCAGCCATTTCGGTTGCGAGAGAGATGGTTGATATCCCTATCGTTGGAGGGTTCGAGCCTGCCGCTCTCAGTGCTGGAATGATCTCGAAGCGTTGGGGAATGATTACAATTTCTCAATCTTGCGCACGTTTGGTTAGAGATCTTGCGACATTAGCGGGTATTCATCAGCAATTGGCTTCTATTCGCAGTATTGATCAACCTATTAATGAGTTGCATGAAACACCGGGACAGCTAGAAAATGCTCTCCTTACTCAAGTTAAGAATATGATCAAAGAAGAGCGGGTAACTGCCATAGTATTAGGTTGTACCGGCATGATGGGGATGGCAAAGTACTTATCCAAAGAAATGAAGGCTGTAGGAATGCCGATTCAAGTCATTGATCCTACGGCAGTTGCATTGGGTTATCTACAGATGATGATAAGAGCTGGTCTTACCCACAGTCGTTTGGAATATCCAAAGTTGGATTTAAGAGAAAGGGGGATTAGTTGCATTAAGCGGCTTTAGTTCGTAATTCTGTGTAATTGCCATCCCATTATTAAGATATTGATTTGATCTGCCAGATTAGCAATTGCAACTGGCTTGTACTTCACACTTTTTTGTATATGATATTGGTAATCATTATCATTTGTCTGGGTGCAAGTTATGGTCAGAATTAAAGACAGAGAGAGATCGCTTTTCTGGCAGGGTATGACCAGTTTGTGGGGAATCGGTTTATCTAGCCTGGCTGGCATGCTATTCGTCATCGTTAATCCCGGTATTGAGCAGTTCAAAATTGGAGTGGTATTAGCGATGTTGCTGACGCTATTTATGTTGCTAAACCAGAAGTCGCGCCATTTTTTGTTGATACCGTCAGGGTTTGCTGTGTTGTGTGCTTTATTGGCTGGCATGCACCAGTTTGGCTGTTTTTGACGTTTTATCGAAGGAAAAATGGATGAGAAGCGCGATGTAGAAAATGAAATGTAGAAAATGAACAGATTGGTGCGAAAGGAGGGACTTGAACCCTCACGTCCGTAAGGACACTAACACCTGAAGCTAGCGCGTCTACCAATTCCGCCACCCTCGCAGGTACTGTCATTTTACTTTTTATTGCCTAATTTAATATTGGCCGAATTCAATCAGCGGCTGTCTGATTTGGTGCGAAGGGGGGGACTTGAACCCCCACGTCCGTAAGAACACTAACACCTGAAGCTAGCGCGTCTACCAATTCCGCCACCCTCGCAAATTCAGACACTGCCAATCTGTTGGATTGACAGCATGGGGGCGAATTCTAGTGGTTTTTTAGCAGGCGTCAATCATTATTTATTATAGCGTTGCATAATTGCCGTAAAAATCATCATCCTTCTATTATTTTGAACCTGTCCTTGAACCAAGGACAGGTATATACCCGTTATCTTTCAAGTTGCTTCTTTGTTGGCTGCACTCGCTCACCCCGGTCGCATCGTTCGCTATGTTCCCGGGGATTCGCTCCCTTACCGTCGCGATGCATCTTGAAACCCATAGGGTATAAGTCAATTAGAATTTTTTTGTCGCCTGATAAACCTTGAATTTCCCTGTCTGAGCAATGACTTCATGAGAGCCAAACGTTTTATCCAGTAAATCGGGATAAGGCAGGAAGGCATTGGCGACAATCCGCAATTTTCCTCCGGGTTTGAGGTGGTTGGGAGCCTGGCGGATCAGATCATCGGCGGCCAATAAACTGGTTTTTAATCCTTCATGGAAAGGAGGGTTAGAGATAATCCAGTTGAATTTATCTTCAATATTGGAATAAACGTTACTGACAACCACATGACCTTCCAGTTTATTGGCTTTTAAGGTTGCTTTACTGGAGGCAATAGCTGCGGCATTAACATCACTGAGCGTCAGTGCTAACTCAGGATTTTTCTTACCCAATACCGCTGCCAGAACACCTGCACCACAGGCGATATCCAGTAAATTGCCAGAGAGAGGTTTGTCAAAAGTAGAAAGCAATAAACGACTGCCAACATCCAGCTCATCCTGACTAAATACACCCGGTAACGTATTCACTATGACGTTTTCTACCTGATAACTGTTCCACCAGTTATCCTGTTCGAACTGCACTTCATGTTCTAACTGGCCGTAGAACAGGCTGCAACGACGGGCGCTGTCGATTTTTCGAAACGTTGCCATGCCTTCCATCAATTTGTCTACACTACGTACTCCGCTACGGTTTTCTCCGACAATGAAAATATTGATGCCTTTTGGCAAAACAGAGAACAGGCTGCGTAATTGAAAGCGAGCTTCTTGCTTACTTTTAGGCCAGTAGTAGATCAGGGTGTCACAACCCTGGGTAAATGCTTTTTCGGCTACCAGGCCAAACCAGGCATGATCACCTAAAGTACGGATCAGTGATTGCCAGTGATGATATTGGTTAGTGTGCACTCGCACACTGGCAGCATCAATTTGGGTTGCCAGTGTATCCTGAATATCACCGGCGAAGAGCAGGTGATGAGAGCTAAATTGCTCACGGTGACGCAAAATAACTTCACTGGCGGGGGTTAACGCAGACATTTGTCTATAAGCTCCTTCATGTTCTGTGTCCAAGTATCAGGGAACGATAAATCTAACACCCAATATTGGCGCAGATCATGGCCTCTGATAACATGTTGCCGATTATTTCTTACAGCAGGTGAATAGATATGGTAACCCGGCGCGACAGGTTATTAGCTCAATTGGGGATTACCCAATGGACTTTACGTAACCCGGCGGTTTTGCAAGGTGAATTAGCTGTTCATTTACCTGATACCACCCGTCTGCTGATTATTACCAACGACCACATTGATTTAACCCATTCATTATTAGTAGATATTCTCACTGCTATGGGTCTGGATAAATCCTCTGTTTACTGCATTACAGCAAATAATGTTGCAATGTTACCGGAACAGGTTAAGTGCCCATGTTGGCTGTTGGGAGTGAATATTACACTATCATGGCCGGGAATTTCTTTGAGAAGCCCGGCATTAAATGATTTATATTTTGATGGACAGGCAAAACGTTCTCTCTGGCGACAGATTTCTCAACATGAACAACATTTCTCTATTAGTACCCGCTGATCTCCCGTCCGCTTTTTTGGTGGAAAAAGCCAGTCATGCGTTCCCGTGGAGTGAAAAAACATTTTTCAGCAATCAGGGTGAGCGGTATTTGAATTATAAGCTTGCGATTAAGGAACAACTTATTGGTTTTGCGATAACCCAAGTGATATTAGATGAAGCAACCTTGTTTAATATTGCTGTTCATCCTGACTATCAAGGTAAAGGTTATGGTAAAGCATTATTAGAATATTTAATCTCAATTCTGCCGGGTAAAGGGGTGAATACCTTATGGTTAGAAGTCAGGCAATCGAATCATTCCGCTATTAGATTGTATGAACAATCAGGGTTTAACCAAGTCTCTGTCCGTAAGCGTTACTATCCTACTGCGACAGGTAAAGAAGATGCCATCATCATGGCGTTGCCGTTGTTTGCCTAATAAGTGCTATAAAATTGATTGATTGTTTATAACACCAATTTCAGCGAAAATGAGCGCCAATTTTTCATTCACCCACGGGTTTGGCAACGGTTTTCCTTGCGGGGAAACGTCTGATGTTGAATACAAGCCCGTATAGAAAGCAGAAGATTGTTATTGATGTCAAATTCCCCTTTTCAGCAGGAAGTCGCTAAACGGCGAACTTTTGCTATCATTTCTCACCCTGACGCAGGGAAAACGACAATTACTGAAAAAGTGTTGCTGTTTGGACAGGCGATTCAGAAAGCCGGTACGGTGAAAGGTCGTGGTTCAAACCAGCACGCGAAATCTGACTGGATGGAAATGGAGAAACAGCGTGGTATTTCCATTACCACTTCTGTGATGCAGTTTCCTTATCAAGATTGTCTGGTTAATCTGTTGGATACGCCAGGGCATGAAGATTTCTCCGAAGATACTTATCGTACATTGACGGCGGTTGACTGTTGCTTGATGGTCATTGATGCCGCTAAAGGGGTTGAGGATCGGACACGTAAATTGATGGAAGTGACCCGTCTGCGCGATACTCCGATTCTAACGTTCATGAACAAGCTTGACCGCGATATCCGTGATCCAATGGAACTGATGGATGAAGTGGAAAATGAGTTGAATATCGCTTGTTGTCCGATTACCTGGCCGATTGGGTGCGGTAAGTCTTTTAAAGGGGTTTATCATCTCTATCTTGATGAAACTTACCTGTATCAGACCGGAAAAGGGCATACGATTCAGGAAGTCCGCGCAATTAAGGGGCTGGATAATCCTGAACTGGATGCCGCGATTGGTGAAGATTTGGCTGAACAATTGCGTCAGGAACTGGAACTGGTGCAGGGGGCTTCCCATGAGTTTGATCATCAGGCATTTTTGCAAGGTGAACTGACACCGGTATTTTTCGGTACTGCGTTAGGTAACTTCGGCGTTAATCACATGCTGGATGGTTTAGTGAAATGGGCGCCTGCGCCAATGCCGCGTCAGACAGATGTTCGCCAAGTTTCCGCTCAGGAAGATAAATTTACCGGGTTTATCTTTAAGATCCAGGCCAATATGGACCCTAAACACCGTGACCGCGTGGCTTTCTTGCGTGTTGTATCCGGTAAATATGAAAAAGGCATGAAGCTGCATCAGGTCAGAATTAAGAAAGATGTGGTGATTGCTGATGCGCTGACATTTATGGCGGGCGATCGCTCTCATGTGGATCATGCCTATCCGGGAGATATTATCGGTTTGCATAACCACGGGACAATTCAGATTGGTGATACCTTTACTCAAGGGGAAGATCTGAAATTTACCGGTATTCCTAACTTTGCTCCAGAATTATTCCGTCGTATTCGCTTGCGTGATCCTCTGAAACAGAAGCAACTCCTGAAAGGATTGGTCCAATTATCTGAGGAAGGCGCTGTACAGGTATTCCGTCCACTGACAAATAACGATTTGATTGTGGGAGCCGTTGGTATTCTCCAGTTTGATGTAGTTGTTGCCCGTTTAAAAAGCGAATACAACGTTGAAGCTTTATATGAACCGGTAAATGTCTCAACGGCGCGTTGGGTTGAGTGTCATGACGCGAAGAAGCTGGAAGAGTTTAAACGTAAGAATGAGCAAAATCTGGCGCTCGATGGTGGTGACAACCTGACCTATATTGCTCCAACGATGGTTAACCTAAATCTGACAGGTGAGCGTTATCCTGACGTCAATTTCCGTAAAACGCGGGAACATTAATATTTTTAAGGCTAACAATGAGTTAGCCTTTTTCTTTACAAAAATATATGTAACACAAGAATAATTTATAATTTAGTCGGCAAGATCCGACTTACTTTTATAGCGCTTTGCTTTATTTTCCTGTTATTATTTCCCTGGTCTTTACTGTATTGCTGTTTTTATTTTCTGATTTTATTGGAAGGAATAACCTATTTTCTAATGCTAACGAGGATTGTGATTCTGTTTAGATGACTTAGGTTATGTTATGCAAAGAGATGTGTAAAGACAGCTTGAATGGCTTTATAGATTCAGAAATCTAACCGACAATTAAGGAAGGTATAGAATGAAGAATGTTAAATTGGCTCACTTGTTGGTGGCTATTGCCTTGGGGACCACTTTAGTTAGCAATAGCGTACTGGCGGAGGAGTCTTTTAAAAATAAAGCGACACAAGCACTCGACAGTGCTGGTCAGAAAATCGATGATTCAATGAAAAACATCGATGGTTATATGGGTGACAGTGCTACCACAGCGAAGATTAAAAGTGAGTTGTTGGCGGCAAAAGGGATCAACAGTAGTGATATCTCAGTAAAAACAGAGGGGAGAGTCGTTTATATTTCTGGTTTTGTGAAAAGCGAGAAACAATCCAGAGAAATTATAGAGATTATCTCTAAAGTGAAAGGGGTCAAGTCGATTCAAAATGGTCTGACCATAAAAAAATAATATATTTTGTTAATTGAGTGGTTGTTTTCCATTCAAATAATTTTATGTTGTACTAATCGAATAGCACTAATCGGATATGCGCCCTCACCAGGGGTATTTTTGTCAAAATATTGACTATGTAGCACCATAATATAATGACGGATAATAACTTTCCAAGTTATGCTCTCTATCCGTCATTTATTTTCTTGGGGGCTGTGTGGGGAAACGTATACCGATAACGTTGGGAAATATTGATCTATTATCCTATAAATATAAGTCATCTATTAAATCTGGAAAGGTTGCGCTTGTTTGTGAAGGTGGAGGGCAACGCGGCATTTTTACCGCAGGTGTGCTGGATGAATTTATGCGTGTTGAATTCAACCCATTTGATCTACTGCTTGGTACTTCGGCAGGCGCTCAGAACCTTTCAGCTTATATTTGTGGGCAGCGTGGATATGCCCGGCGTGCTATCAGTCGCTATACAACCAATCCAGCTTTCTTTAACCCTTTGCGTTTTGTACGTGGTGGTCATTTAGTTGATTTAGATTGGTTTGTGCAGACCGCTTTTCAGGATCTGCCATTGGATATCCCGACAGCTTTACGTAAATTTGCAGCAGGATGTGAATTTTATACGTGTGCATGTCGTTCAGATAATTTTGAACCTACCTATTTCCAGCCTGATGAGAATAACTGGCTGGAAGTGATTAAGGCATCAAGCGCCATTCCTGGGTTTTATCGCAATGGCGTGACGATCAATGATGTTGTTTATTATGACGGCGGCATCAGTGATGCTATTCCAGTAGAAGAGGCGTATCGGCGTGGTGCTGATACCATAGTGGTAATCCGCACAGTCCCTTCACAGCTCTATTACACACCTGATTGGGTGCAACGAATGGAACGTTGGTTGGGAGATAGTGGTTTGCAAAAGATGGTACGGATGCTACAACAACATGCGAAAAGCTACCACCGCATCCAGAAATTTATTGAAAATCCACCTGATGATGTACAGATTTTTGAGATCTACCCGCCAGCTCCCTTAACTAGCAGTGCATTAGGTAGCCGTTTGCCGGCACTGAATAGGGATTATTACCTTGGGCGTCGTTGTGGGCGTTATTTCCTGGAGACAGTTGGTCACTTATTTATTGGTAATAAGTTTACCCTTACTCAGGATAACAACGACCATTTAAGCGGTAGCACTTTGTGCCAGAACGAAGAAAACAGGACATTGGTTGCGTTACCGACCGCCTTAGCCGCATCGTCAGAACAAGATTAATAACGGATAGTTTCATGTTTATTGATACCCATTGCCATTTTGATTTCCCGCCGTTTCGTGGTGATGAACCGCAGAGCCTGCAACGAGCGGCACAGGTTGGTGTGGATAAAATTATTGTTCCTGCTATCAGTAGGGCAAATTTGCAGCGGGTATCTGAATTGGCTCATTCTTATCCAGCGATTTATGCTGCGTTGGGTTTGCATCCTCTTTATATCGATCAACATCAGGAGGCGCATCTTGCGGATCTGGAACAATTTCTGCAACAGAAACATGAAAAGCTGGTGGCGGTTGGGGAGATTGGGTTCGATCTCTATATGGCTGAACCGCAGTTTGAAAAACAGAAAGCATTGTTATGTGCTCAATTGCGGTTAGCAAAACAGTATGAATTACCGGTTATCCTTCATTCCCGAAAAAGCCATGATCAACTGGCCGCGATCCTCAGAAGAATCAACCTTCCCTGTACCGGTGTAGTACACGGATTTGCGGGTAGCTTATCGCAGGCAGAGGCTTTTATCAGTTTGGGATATTACATTGGGATAGGGGGAACCATTACTTATGAAAGAGCACAGAAAACACGTCGCGTAATGGCGGAGCTGCCGTTAACGTCCCTTGTGTTGGAAACCGATGCCCCGGATATGCCGCTTTTCGGCTTTCAGGGAGAGCCTAATCGGCCGGAAAAAATTGCCGGAGTTTTTGCTTCGTTATGTGAGCTTCGTTGCGAATCTCCTGATGAAATTGCTAACCAACTTTATCATAACAGTATTGAATTGTTTCGATTGGTTATATGATTTATAGAGTGATTTTAACCATCGTTAGCAAAGGTGTGGTTAACTGAAATTGGATAAAATGATGGCGGATTAACACTCAAGGCGTCGAAGCTATGATATATACCTATGGATTTCAAGATGCATCGCGACGGCAAGGGAGTGAATCCCCTGGAGCATGTGACCGGGGTGAGCGAGTGCAGCCAACAAAGAGGCGACTTGAAAGATAACGGGTATATGCAATTAAAAAAACGGTACCCCAACCGTGAGTTTAGTTGCTCAACGTTTGAGGCGCCGTCCATTTTCCAAATAATCTTGAGAAATTTTATTCGTGGATTGCATAAACCAACGGTACAGTTATTCGTAAAATCTGCTTTTACTTAAATATTAACCATACCGCCATCGATAATAATGTCAGTTCCCAACAAAAATTTAGACTCATCTGAAGCGAGGAAAACGGCCACATCTGCGACATCCGCCGGGGTTCCTAGATGTCCGGCTGGAATCATAGCGCTCACTTCCTGATATACACGTTGAGTATTGTTTATCCCTAGTTTGTCGAATGCCGGAGTCATTATTGGGCCGGGGCTAATACTATTAACTCGAATCTGACGATCTACGAACTCCGCAGCTAAAGCACGTCCCATAGCTAATAAAGCCCCCTTGCTTGCTGAATAAGTCGCACTTGTTCCACTTTTACCGATATGACCACTGACTGAGCCGGACAGAATGATGGAAGATGGTCTCGCAAGAAGAGGGAGCATGGATTGTAAGAGGAAAAACGGCCCTTTTAAATTAATCGACATGAGGCGATCAAAACCCTCTTCACTTTCTTCTTCTAATTTATGACTCGTCACAATTCCGGCATTAAGAAAAAGCGCATCAATCTGCGGCCAGCGCTCTTTAATTGTATCCCTTAAGATTACTTGTGATGCCAAAGACCCTGCGTCACTGGGTATAACCCAAACATCTTTGCCAAAGAATCTCTGGGCAAAATCTAATGTCTCTGGATTGTTTCCAGTAATTGCAACATTAGCTCCTTCAGCATGGAATTTTTTTGCCGTTTCGAAACCAATACCGGTTGTTCCTCCGGTAATTAAGGTATATTTCCCCGATAGTCTAAACATGATTGTTTCATTCCTCTTAAAAAATGCCTACTGGGATAGGCTTTTAATTGATGTATATCCTGCTAAATTCAAAGTTCTTCACGAACTGCAAGCCCCAAGTTTTGCAACATGGGTGCATTCTCACATGCAATATAGAGAGCCTCATCAGTGACACTGCTATTTATATGTTGATGCCATGCCCATACAGGCACATATATCGCGTCACCGGCTTTCCATGAAACATGTTGCTCGCCAATTAATGAATATCCCTCTCCATTCACGATATAGATGATCGTTTCATAGCTATGTCTGTGTTTACGCGTGGATTCTCCAGGTTGTAATCCTCCTAATGTCATACTCAAAACTTTACTGGGTAAATTAACCATAGCCACTTTATGACGTCTTTCATTTGAGAAATTCAAATCTTGGCTAATTTCAGAATTTAATACATTTTCATGAATTAATTGCTTTGGTTTATCTTCAATTAATTCATCAGGAACTTTATTAAAATCTCCAGAGGAGAAATGATTCATTTTCACCATAATTACCTCTAATATCGCCTCTTATTCCAAAATTTGCATTTTTTGCTATTTTGAGATAACGTTAAAAACACTTTATTTTAAAAGTAACTTAGCCATATCTTCTGCCAGGCGTTTATCATGCTCTCTATTATCCCGGCAATACCATGCGATATGTCCATCAGGTCTGACAAGAACACAGGCGTTTTCATCAAAATGACAGCGACCATAAAAATCACCATAAATGTCGTTAATTTCTTCGCCAGGACCAATAATATATGCATTTATTTTGCAAGCATGTTCTTGGTTATATTTTTCTACTGCCGAAATCCATTTCTTTCCCGCTATTCCGGTGAACAATGAAAATTTCCCATGACCAACTAAATTAATTGAAGATATAATTTTTCCCTTTTGGCTTAACCAAACATGTGGAATTCGTGCGCCAGGTGTAAATGTAGAGTGATACATGAAAAATAGATCGTCACTTTTTTCTTCTTCGTTAGAAACTCTTTCGCTCAAAATAGCCGCCGATCTATAACATTGGTTTAGCTCAGCTCCATGCCCATTAAGCTCATAGTTCTTTAATCTTAATGCCTTATAAAATCTACTCCTTCTCGTTATGCCAATATCCTCATCAGAGGAAAGAAATTCTGCGGTAGAGACTGTAGGTTTATCCAACCCTAATGAAAGACTCAGTTCTTGGCTTTCACTTATACTTTGCATTGCTCGGGCAACAACCGCTTTTCCTACTGGAACTCTCTCTTGACTATAAGTTTTTAACAATTCCTGTCCTGCATAATGTTTGAGAACATAGGCAAGTTTCCAACATAAATTATAAGAATCTTGAATTGAGGTATTAGATCCCAACCCATTATTGGGTGGATGCCGATGAACCGCATCGCCAACACAAAATATTCGTTGATTAGAATACTCCTCCGCATACATATTATTTACCGTCCAGGTCGATATTGACTTAATATCTATATCCACATCATAATCGCCGATAAGCTTTTTAAGAATATTGACCGCATCATTCTCGGTAATTATGGGCGGCGGTTGGGTGATGTCGTAATTCCATACTCCCAGCCATTCTTTCCACGGACGCACCATTCTTAATGCACCCAGGCCAATTCCACCAGAAATAGCTTCATTATTGAAAATGAGAAATAACGCGCCGGGCCGATGAGAAACTAAAGCAGATAGATCAGCATCAAAGAAAATATTTATACAGCCAGCAAGATTCAATTCGCCTTTCATCGGCAGTTGTGCATCGGAACAAACTTTACTTCTGGCGCCATCAGCCCCAATAAGATATTTAGTCCGTATTTGGTACTCCCGCTTTTCTAAGCGATCAAAAGCCGTTACCGTAATACCCTGTTTATCTTGTGTGGCTTGTATATATTCTGACGAAAATTTAACATGTGCTCCATTTTTAATAGCACGGCCAATCAATATCGGTTCAAGGTAAGTTTGCGGTATATCACAGATACTAAATGGACTCGCTATTTTATAATCACTTAAACGTTCTGGATGCGCTCCCCATGATTTTATTCTCGCAATCTCGTTTCCTGCCAACGTCTCGCAGAATATACTATTGCCCATTATCTCATTTAGTACTGAGCTTGCCATTAATTCATCACCAACACCAAACTCCGATAATATTTCTATTGTCCTCTGATTTGTTATATGTGCACGAGGTGTATTAGCCAACCACCGATGTTTAGTGATGACCATTGTATTAATCCCATAACTACTCAGAAACAAAGCTGCTGCGGAGCCAGAAGGGCCACTACCTACGATAAGAACATCTGTCTCAATCATAATATTGTGTTCCGTATTTAATTCATGTTAATACCCATATCCCCGGAAAATCATCTCTTATTTACCTATAATCTTATCCAGTATTGAACCTATATTGTTAGGAACCTTATCGCCTTTCCAGGCAATATATTGGTCGGGACGTACTAAAAGGAGCCTTGCTTGATACAATTGCCAGGCATCACTACCGGAAAGATCAATAATCTTGATCGGAATTTTACGTTGATATGCCTGATCTAATAGTTCAGATACCTCTGGGAAATAAGCCCCTACCCGAAGTAAGCTAAAGCCAGTGCCTAAAATATCGAATAGCGATATTTTTGCTCCAGGAACCGGTGTGAGCCACAGATGCGGCAATCGGCCTCCTGGCACATGACTTGGCTGATAATGGATAAAGTCATCATCCGGTATTGGCGCACTATTAATAATGTGGGGAGAATGGTCATATCTGGCGCCAAGTTCAACACCGATAGAAGAAAATTGACTGCGGAAAGTACTTAGCTCAATCCCCATTTTTTTGCGGGCCAAATTCCCTGCGGAATCTGCATCTTCTAGATTTGTCGGTATGGATAATGATGAGACCCGCTGCGTTAAAAAACGTGCGGCAGCGGTATTTCTCAATGCAATTGGGCGGCGTTCGCTTTCATAAGAATCCATTAACGCATTACCTGCCCAACCCTTGATAGACGCAGCAAGTTTCCAGGCTAAATTACTCGTATCATCAATGCCAGTATTCATGCCAAAGCCGCCGGTAGGCGAAAATAAATGAGCGGAGTCGCCTGCTAAATATATTTTTCCGTCAGAGAATCTTTCAGCGACAAGCGCCACGCCACCTTTCCATACCGAATTACTCAGAACGGATACTTCGAGATCTGAGCCTATTCCTGCCTGAGCCATACGAATTAATTCTGACTCATTGATAACCTTTCCATGTTCACTTTGAGTCATAAGTAAAAAATCATCTTTGCCATCCAGGCTGATAAATAACATTCTCAACATCGGGCAGATGATATTGTACATCCAAGATTCTTTGTCTTTTAATATCCCTTGGTGAAGCCCAGGGATACGGATATAACTGGATATCATGCCGCCAGTCAGAAAACCTATTTTAGCTTCAACCGTTCCTTCATATGCGATACCAAGCTTGGAACGAACAAAACTTTGTCCACCATCGCAGCCAATCATATAGCTTGTGTGCCAGACTTCATCGGGATGTTTTCCCTGAATACACTCTGCATAAAGTTTTACGTCATCTTTAAGCTGGATAAAATCTTTAACGCGCCAGCCATATTTCATGGTGATATTTGGACGACTACGGGCATGTTGTAGTAAAAACTTTTCAACATACATTTGGTTGACCCGCATCAAGGGTTCTGGAACGGGATCGGTCGAAATAGCATGTTGGAGCCTGGATATTTTCTGTATTCCTGACGGCATATTGATACGAGCGAGTTCCCATCCATTAAGCCGGGTAAAATATGACACATCCAGCGGAAACTCTTTTGGCAATCCTAATGCCCGAATAGCTTGAGATATCCCTAAACGACGATAATGTTCCATCGTGCGAGCATTATGGGTATTACCCTTAGGATGCCATCGGGTTTCCTCGTCCAAATTAAAAATAACCGAACGAATACCGTATAAATCCAGAAATAAAGCCAGCATTAAGCCAACGGGTCCGCCGCCGACGATGGCTACTGGAGATTCATTTTCTAAAGTCAAAATTAACCCTCCTTAATCATGACCCGTGGCAATTAACGACTTAGATTAAAGATGTCAGTTGAAAGATTTTATATATCTGTGCATTTTCACCTGTTCCTTGTTCCTCATATAAAACAAAATAGTTGTAGCCGTGTTCTGTGAGTAACTCACTAAATGCGGCTTCATTTCCCTGGCTGCTAAACCCGATGAGTATCTTCCCTTGAGGATTAAGATATTTTCTTGCTTCTTGCAGGAAACGTTTATGGGTTATATATCCTGGGTCGTAAAATGCGTGATAAATTTCCTCTTTAAAAGTGTAATTTTCAGAAACAAATAAGAAATTAGAGTTCCAGAAAATAATATCAAAACTTTCACCATCTTTTAATATGTCAAATAAATCTCCATGCCTGACAGAAATTAAATTATTTACCCGATGCCGGGTCACATTAAATAAGGTGTTTTTCACTGCCTCTTCGCTAATATCAGAAGCAACAACGGGATAACATCCTGCTAGCGCCGCTGTAATAGCTGTCACTCCCGCACCACAGCCTAACTCCAAAAAAGAGCTATTTCGTGCATAAGGAATATTCCGGGTAAAAATACCGGTGGATTGGAAATGAGTGGGAGGGAACACATTTTTATGAATGTTAAATAACCTGCCCATACATTCAAACTCAGAAATATCGGAGGACTCAGCGAGAATCAATTTTTGTTTTATAGCGTCGATAACCGGTTTTTCATAAAGATCTTCATTCACTGTAATTTACCTTCTCTATTATTAATGTTAACTATTATTAATGTTAATTAGTGGGTATATGGCGAATGATTTTTAAAATTCCATTTGGAATTTCTTTATTTCTTTCATATTCCTCAAGAATTTTAGGCAGAAGGTCCCTTAATCTGCGTTTCAAAACCTTACCGGTTACGCCAATGGGAATCTGATCGAAACTATTAACAACAATAACAATATATTCTCCAATAGCATTCCCTATTTCATTATTTTCCTGCATGAGATGAAGCGTTTTGTCTGTAACAAGATCGACATCCTCCGTTAATTTCTTACTCAATAGAACCAATGCGACTAATGTTATTTTTTCATTTTCAGCACAGGGTAAATTCAATCCTATAATTGTTGCATCATAGACACTTTCGATTGTCTGTATCGTCTCTTCCAGTTGCAGGGTATACAACGAGCCGTCAGAGGTTTGAACAACATCAACCACACGATCAATTTGATAAAAAACATTGTCTTTGCAATATCCGATATCTCCGGTCAAGAAATACCCATTTCGCCATGCGTCGGCGGTTTTTTGGTTCTGCTTCCAATAGCCAGAAGTAATTGTTGGTGAACAGACAGCGAGCGCTCCAACACGTCCTGGCGACACTTCATCACCAGAAGTCATGTCCAATATTTTGGCTGTAACGATATCAACGGGACGCCCAATTGAACGAGACGGTGCAATTCGATCTGTCGTGGATACACTTTGAAACAGAGCCATACCAAGCTCTGAACTTCCAAATGCATCGATAAAACGTGCGCCCGGCGAACCCACCAGTAAACGGCTAATGTGACTCTGATGGGCTGCATCACCCATGCTAAACCATCGCCGTATTGACGGGAATTCAGCATACGATACCTCGCGCTCCAGCAAAGAAACGTAGCTTTTGGGAAACGCAACAACCGTTGTAGGAGAAAAATCTTTTATCGCTTTCCTTACCGGTTCGCCCTCCTGGCTACTGAGTACATAAGTTGGGAGACCGTGCAATATCGCTGTTTCAAGATGACTAATAGCAGAGGAGTGAGACTGCGGCAAAACGGTCAGCAAACGCTCATCTGGTGATTCGACAAAACGCCCAAGTCTGGCGCGTTTTCCCATAAAGAATTGACGATGTTCAAATTTTACTGCCTTGGGTATGCCCGTCGTACCAGAAGTATGGCTCAACATAAGTAATGTTGTATCCACCGGAATATACGGCCGCCAGGAAGGCAAGTTATATTCCACCTCGGTATTGAAATTTGAAACATTGAGAATTTCACATATATCACCGGCATTCCGTAAACTCTTTATCAGTGAATTATTATTAAAAGAAGATTCATCGGTGACGAGTGTATTAAAACCGTTCTCTTTGATGTAAGCGATGCCGGTATCCGACGGCATCGCCGGATTAATTAACGCAATTGTTGCGCCAATACTCGTGATGGCAATGTAATGCAGAAATGGACTAATTCCATCTTGCACACAAACAGCAACCACATCCCCGGTTTTAATCCCATTAGCTAAATACCAGCCCGCAAGCTCACGTCTAATATTTGCCAAGGTAGCTAAGCTGAATTGTTGGATATTACGTTGACTGGCAATAGTTATAGGTTTATCTGTAAAAATAAAATCCACAGTCGGGGTACGACTTAGCGATAAACAGCGGTCGAGAAAATTACCGCTACCTAACATGTTATCATTACGCAAACAGACTAAATCACGTTCAGATAAAAGGGTCGTTACGTTTGGAGCTATCCCGATATTACTTTGATATATCTCATTTAGCATCGCCATCCGAACACGTATTACTTCTTCACCAAAAGCCATAACTTCTGCTTTTCCGCGAGGATTTCCTTCAATCATGCGATCAATAATTTTCCTCATCACTATGGCATGCTCTTCATCCTCCTCAACATGGATTTTGAAGAAATGCAATGCGTCATCAGGCGCTTTCATTGCTCGCAATGCATCTAAAATTGGGCCATAAATTAAAGGCACGATCGCCTCAGCACCCAGGCACAGCGCAGCGAGTCCCTTTAAAGAATTATTACTCCGGCAATGGTCAAACATAGTGTTAATCAATTGCTGAGTGCTGCTAAGAATCGGGTGACTTTTAGGAACCGCATTAATTGCCGCCATCGCCTTTTTATATAATTCTACGTGAGATATCTTTGCAGCATCAGTTCCTGTTAGTTCTTCCAGCAAATTATGAGAAAGAAGCGTAAAATCATTTTGATCAACTAAGTTTCCCATCAACGAACACAGATATCTGGTGAAATATTGTGAATAGTACTGGTGCTGGATCATGAATTTTCTTAGTAAATTCTGGTTGGCTTTCCCAGAACGGCAAGCCGCCAAAAATACATTGGTATTAATTTCTTCCAATACATCTTTAGAAAAAATGTCTTCCCATAATGGTGATAAAGAATAACCTGTTGCTTTTTTAGGTTCGTTTTGAGTATTGATAACGAGTTCCATGATAAACCCTTTTAGTCATATTCAACTGCGTGAAATCTATGATATACAGGCTTTTATCAAGCCAAAGATATTGACTCTGAATTTATACATTCATATAAATGGTGAAGCAGGGATTGTGGGTTGAGATTTTGAAAAATATTTCTGCCAACACATAATCCGCAAGCTCCAGACGAAATAGCGGCTTTGGTATTATTAATCAGTATTTCGTCAGACGTTTTTTCTCCCCCGGCGAAGAAAATCTTAATATCAGAACCATGAAGATCCACGATTTCTGAAATAGCGGATTCAGAGTCAGGGAAACCTATTTTTATTGCATCAGATCCCAGTTCAGTGACAATCCTTATAAGATGGTGCAGCCTTTCCATCTTTATTTCTGACGATTTGGAAACAACTTTGTCATATAGCATTGTGAGTACAGGAAGCCCCGCTTCATGCGCGATGTCTGTGACAGATCCCAATATAGATAAATTATGTTCGAAATTTGTTTCAGTGAAATTTACCTGTATAGAAACAGCATCCACACCAAGTTGAAGAGCAGCTTCTATGCTCGCCACTAATATTTTAGTATCCGGTGATTCTGATATCGTTGGCATGCCGCTCATATGAAGAATAATACCAGTCGAAGGGCGTAACATTCCACGCAGAATGAGTTTTTCCAATATTCCCTTATGGGCCAGAACAGCGCTCACATAGTTGCTATTGATCCACGATTCAACCGCATAAACACTTTGTAAACCAGAGATTGGCCCCATAGTTAACCCGTGATCAATCGGCACTATTAATCCTCGGCTTGATTTGGGAAATAACAATCTGCTTTCTCTTAATTTTCTTCCGATGTATCCCATAATCATCACCTACTTTTCAATAATAGATTCATTAATTTTAATGCCAACATGACGACCAGGCTCTGTAATATAACCAAGCACCTTGTCTCCAGGTTTAAGTTCAGAGATGTTTAAAGGTTTTGCTTCGCTAGAAAAAATTCTCACATGCCAATCATCTTGCATCAAAACATTCACCCGTTTATTCCCTGGAAATTCTGCTTCAATTAACCGAAGAGGGCGTTGTTCTATTTTTACGCGACCAACCGTTATATGCCGTACTTCACCCTTTGAGTTGACCGCCATGACTGATGAGCCGGCTTTTAATTCACTCATATAATCTGTTCGGTTATTAAAGTTATATACATAGGCGTGTATTGCTCCGGCATTAATACGGAATGGTCTCAGTTCCATATAGGGCAAAAAGAATACTTCCGGGCAGCACAACAGGGCGCCTTGAGAAGTACTACCTACCAGCATGCCTTCGTTCTCGCTGAATAACGTGGATGTATCAATACAAGCCCGATATCCCATACCGACAGGACGACTTTCTGTAATGATTCCGACTTGTAGTTGCAGTGATTCTTTTTTGTTATATGATAAACGATCGATAAAGTCGCTCATGACATCATGTTTATTGGGTGAGAAAATAACGCCTTCCGCGCCATATTCCATAACGCCATAAGAGACGATTGCATCATCGACATCATCAGGATTGCTAATTTCTTTTAATAAAATAGTTCCGGTAGACTGTAATGATGCAATGACCAGCTCAAGAGGAATATTGGTTGGATCACGAAAAAGAATCCAAAGAAAATTGAATTCCATTCCTTCATTGATTGTTTTAAGAAGACTATCTTGATCATCAACATAACTTTCATAACAAGTCGCAATAGACTCTGCTTTAAGTTTCTTCAAAGTGGCTATGTCATTGGAACAAATACATTTATTTGAGTTTGTATTAGAAGGTTTAAATAAAGCGAAATGTTCGCTCTCTTTAAATTTATTAAGTTCTTCATGGGTTCTCACTTTCAGAACTATTTGCATTCTTTTGGGTATTGCATTAATGAAAGTTGAGATATTATCTGGATATAAAACTATACCACTATAAAGAGAATTTATGACCCTGATGAAAATACTATCGTCTGGCCTCTGGGCTGACAATTTTGCAGTGTCAAACCAAATTACTGGCCCATTTAAATCTTCACGCTTAGAATTATACTCTTTGCCTGGACTGTTTAATCTTATAGATGCTCTTTTAGCGATTATTTCAGACGTCTCAAAATTTCCAGATGCGATACTAACTGCCTCTTTGGGTACGCTAACGATATTTTTGCTCATATTAAAAATCCCCTGTGAAATACAAGATAATTTCTTCAAATAGTAATTTTTAAATGAATGACAATAAGTTGTTGTCATATCTTCGGTTTTTCTTGTGTTGATAAACACCCAAACTTTAAATTTTTTATTTAATAATATTAAAATGGTGTGTGATAATATCCTCCTGAAAGTGTTTTTTTATTATTTTTCCAATGTGAGGAAATGTGCGGGGAAATTTCACCCTGTTTACAAAGGTAATAGAGAGTGTCGGCATTTCTCCTGATGATAAAAGAAATTTCTTAAATTACAGAATAATGAATATTCAGTAATGTTATTATTATAAATTATTTTAGTTTCATTATTATTCGCTTCTGTAAAAAAGCGATCATTTATTAATATACTCAGAGAATAGAAAAACCATTTATATCCGTCCTCTTTTAAGTTGCCTCTTTGTTGGCTGCACTCACTCCGGTCACATCGTTAGCTATGCTCCCGGGAATTCGTTCCTTTGCCGTCGCGATGCATCTTGAAATCCATTGGGTATACTGTAAATCAATTATTTTTCTATTTACTTTCACTGTGAGATTTTACTTTACCCAATAAAATAAACACTAACATTGCGGTAATCGCTGCCGCTACTGCAAGTGCAACGAATTGATATCGAAATGCTTCTTCGTATACTTTATGCAGCAATGATTGATCTAATGAAGGGAAAATGGCAACCGCATTACTTAGATCGCTCATTGCAAGCCGTGTGGATATTTCAGATAAAATATCAGCCGGAATAGTGCTTAATGTACTTAAACCTGAAGATATACGCGCAGAGAGAATAGCGCCTACCACCGCCAATGCGATTCCATCTCCCGCTAAACGGACAGCATTGAAAATTCCAGTCGCCATACCCGCTCGCTCTTTAGGAACGACACTCACCGCCAAACCGTCCATCAATCCCCAAGGCAGGCCAATCCCAATTCCGATAACCAACATTGGCCATAATCTTTCCGCCGTTGTCGCGCCGGAAATCCCATAACCTAGCCAGAATAAGCCGCCAGCGGCGATGATAAGCCCCATACCTGAAATAACGCCGACATTAATCCAGCGAGCTAATTGACCGGCAATAAAGGGGACTATTAGTAAAGGTGCGGACAAGGTGATCATCATTTGGCCTGCTTCAAATGCGCTGTACCCTTCGACACCAATAAAACGTGCCGGCAATATAACGAGCAAGACAACGTAAGCATACGCTGGCGCGATAGCAAGAAGTTGCACACCGACAAAGCGCGCATTGGCAAATAACGAGAGATCTAACATAGGTCTTGAACGCTGTCGTTCAATAATAATAAATATGATGAAAATAATAATGGAACATATCAGTGTCGCCAGTACCGTACTGTCTCCCCATCCTTTTTCAGGCGCCAGAATGATTCCATAAGTAAAAGCGGCTAAAGATGAGGTAAATGTTATTGCGCCGGGCCAATCTAGCCCTTCTGCGTCGGGATCGCGCGTTTCTCGTGCATAAATACTCACCAATATACTGGCAACTAATGCCACCAAAGCAGGTAGCCAAAAAACCCAAGGCCATCCTAACGAGTCAATTAGCAGTCCTGCCAAAAAGGGACCAAAAGCTGCTCCGGCCCCAAATGTTGTGCCAATCAGGCTGAAAATGCGTGTACGTTGATGACCATCAAATTCTTGAGTCAATGCTGCCATTGAACCGGCAAAGGCCGCCGCTGCTCCCAATCCCTGTATAAGCCGTAAAATATCAACCCAAAAAACGGACGGCATATAAGGTATCGCCGCAGTAACAACAGCAAAGAGAAATAAACCGAATAGCCAGAGTTTCTTGCGTCCGTGAGTGTCGGCTAAGCTACCCGCAGCCATTGTTGCACTGCCGTAAGTAAGAATATAAGCATTAATTATCCAACTGAGTTCTACTGCGCTTCCACCAAGCGCTTTGTTGATTGAAGGCACCACGACCGCAGGTCCTGCAATGCTCAAAGGAATAACAGCGGCGGTAAGACAGGCAGTCAAGACCAGCGGTGCTTTATTTGCGCTTGATCCTATATTTATTTGAGATTTCATCACCATTTCGATTTTCTGCCCTGAGTACGTGTGGCTTGTCGCTGTATAGCAGCTAGAGCAAGATGTATTTTATTTCATACTACAGATTCACTAATGGCAGATAAATAGGCCTATAATCATTTCTGAAGTGACTATTTTGTCATTAATTGTGATCTAAAAAAGCCCAGGAAACCCAGATGAATAGTTTGAGTAGATTCATGATTTTCATTCGTGTAGCCGAAGCTCGTAGCTTCACAGCCGTAGCCAATCAACTTGGGCTATCCCCTTCGTCTATCAGTAAAAGCATCTCCCGGTTAGAAGAGAAATTGGGGGTACGTCTGCTCCAACGCAGCACTCGTAGCGTCAGTTTAACGTCGGAAGGCACTCTATTCCTTGAACGTTGCAAACGTATCTTGGACGAAATCACCTCGGCAGAAAACGAATTATTGAGTTCTATCTCTGCGCCTCAAGGCCGTTTGCGGGTGAGTCTGCCACTAGTCAGCAGCCTGATGCTACCCGTATTGTCAGCCTTTACTGTGCGTTATCCACAAATAGAATTGGATTTGGACTTTAGTGATCGACTCGTTGATGTCATTGATGAAGGGTTTGATGCTGTGGTGCGAACGGGAGAACTCAATGATTCACGCTTGATGAACAAACGTATCGGATCTAGCCGTTTTTTATATGTTGGCGCTCCCAGTTACTTTGCACAATACGGTAAGCCATCACAACCGAAAGACTTACTCCATCATGCATGCTTAATGCACCGGTTTCCAACGACAAATCTTTTGGAGAAATGGCCGCTATGCTTAGGAGAATCTGGAGTAGATATACATCTTCAAGCAAAGATGACCTGCAATCATATCGAAACACTACTTTACATGGCGCTTCAAGGCCACGGCATCGCCTGTTTGCCTGATTTTACTGTTAAGCAAGCATTAGCTGACGGTACGTTATTGACCGTATTGGATAAATGGTCTGATACGTCGAGTACTTTCCGTGTTCTATGGCCGTCTAACCGCTGGGTCCTACCTAAAGTTAAAGTTTTTGTCGATTTCATGGTAGATAACTTATTCCCACAAGAGCGATAGAAATATTGATCAAAAATTTAATCCACATCGCCTTTAATTTCGCTCGATAGTTTGCTTAAAAAGTCAATCAAATATTGGGCGTTCGATTGTGCGAGCTTCTTGCCCTCTGTGGTGTTCATTTTTCCAGGGAGCTTAAGTAGCTTTGTCTGAAAGTGATCGATTGTATAGGATTTGTCATCCAAAGGGCGATTAAGTGCAAAGGGATCATCATGATGAAAAAGCCCTTGGCCGAGCATACCCGCTATGTAAAATACTCTGGCGAGTCCAATGGCGCCTAATGCATCCAATCGGTCTGCATCTTGGAGTATTTTGGCTTCTATGGTTTCTGGAGTTAAGTTTGCACTGTAGCTATGGGTTAGAATTGCGTGTTCTACCGAACTATAAAGTTCTTTTGGGAATGCTGGAAATTCTGTAGACAGAATCCTGATGGCTTCCTGTGCTGCAAGTTTTGAGGACTGTTTTTTCTCTGGATGATTCTTTGGTAATGACACGATGTCATGTAAATAACTTGAGGCAATGATAACTAAAGGATCACCTCCTTCTTTCTCCATGATTCTTTTCGCGTTATTTGCGACACGGATCAGATGCCCAATATCATGGGCGTTATCATTAGAGTTTGCGAGTCGATGTTTTAAAAACTCTTTCAGATGTTCTTCTAGAATATTAGCTTTCATTATTTTCACCTACTTGAAGGTGTAATATGTCTTCTGTTATCTGTTAGTATAGTTGAAATGCAGTAGAAGAATAACTAAATATTAGTATCTAAGGCGTTAATGGGAATTTATTAACCGTTGTAGGTTGGATGTTATTAAGTTAATTATTCTTGCACGATTGTTTAATGGTTATTTGAAAATAAATTGCTATCTCCATAGAGGAATGACTCGTAATTTAGACATGAGCTTATTTACTTAGATTTATCTTTGAAACATTACTTCGCTGCTTATCTATAGATGTGAATATATATAGCAGATTGGTTGTCTGCGGATCATAACCACCACACTTTAATTGCGCTTACCTGATAATTATTTCTTAATTGTTGATTATTTTGCCATTCCAAGATTAGATTATCTATTGCAGATTATCTTTGTAATTTTATGTGATTTACATCACATTTATCATTTTTTTATTGCTTTTTTCTGTAGATATTTGTGATGTCAATAGCTTGTTCATTCCGATGACTGAGTATAATCAGCGCCGACTCATCGTCAGTGAACGATTTACGTTCAACTGACATATTTAATTTATTATTAAGTGAACAGGGATTCTTCCAATGCAACTCCTTATGAGCCTGGTCGGGATGGCAGTGCTGATCTTGATCGCAGTACTCTTTTCCAGTAATTATCGTGCTATTAAACTTCGTACTGTCGTTGGCGCCTTTTTGATTCAGGTCGCTATTGGCGCTTTCGTACTTTATGTTCCCGCAGGTAAGAAAATATTAATGGGTATGTCTGAGGGAGTTTCCAGTGTTATCCAGTATGGTCAACAAGGAATGGATTTCATTTTTGGTGGATTAGTTTCCCCCAAAATGTTTGAACTGTTTGGCGGCGGGGGATTTGTTTTCGCCCTGCGTGTACTGCCTATTATTGTTTTCTTCTCTTCATTGATTGCTGTGTTGTACTACATCGGTGTTATGCAGCTAGTGATCAAAATATTGGGTGGTGGTCTGCAAAAGATTCTCGGCACTTCACGTACAGAATCTTTGTCTGCGACAGCGAATATTTTCGTGGGCCAAACTGAGGCGCCGCTGGTTGTTCGCCCTTATATTGCTACCATGACTAAATCTGAACTGTTTGCGGTCATGTGTGGCGGCTTGGCATCCGTTGCGGGTTCGGTACTGGCTGGCTATGCATCAATGGGTGTTCCTTTGGAATATCTGATCGCAGCTTCCTTTATGGCGGCGCCAGGCGGCCTGTTGTTCGCTAAATTGATGGTGCCTGAAACTGAAAAAACATCTGATACCGTTGATGCAATGTCACTGGTTGCGGCAGAGGAACGTCCTGCTAACATCATTGATGCAGCCGCCTCTGGCGCCGCTTCTGGTATGCAATTAGCCTTGAACGTCGGTGCGATGTTATTGGCGTTTGTGGCCCTGATTGCATTGTTAAATGGTATTCTCGGTGGTATCGGTGGTTGGTTTAAATATCCACAACTTTCTCTTGAGCTGATGTTGGGTTGGGTTTGTGCGCCGATTGCTTACCTGATTGGCGTGCCGTGGAATGAAGCAACAGTTGCGGGTTCTTTCATCGGTCAAAAACTGGTTGTGAATGAATTTGTCGCCTTTATGAATTTCGGTGAGTATTTGAAACCGGATGATGAAGTTGCGGCTGCGGGCTTGCAGGTGTTGTCAGATAACACCAAAGCGATTATCTCCTTCGCATTGTGTGGTTTTGCTAACCTTTCTTCCGTCGCTATCCTGCTAGGTGGTCTGGGCGGTATGGCGCCTAACCGTCGTGGGGATGTTGCTCGTTTGGGGATGAAAGCCGTTATGGCGGGCACACTATCTAACTTAATGAGTGCAACTATCGCCGGTTTCTTCCTGGCTCTGTAACGTTGTTGAAATAGGCAGGTGGGATAATCCCGCCTGCAATCTGTTTTCCTACCGGTTGATCCTTAATTCGTGAGTTATATTTTTTGTCGTGTATTATTTGATGATAAGCAAGTTGGATTTGCCGGTAAATCCCACGATAAATATAGTTTTATGTGATAAAAATCACATTTGAAATTATTGTCTTGCAAATTACATGTAATTAGTGTGATTTTTGGCACAATTTTTTGAACGTTGAAATGTTCAAATATAAGATATGCCGAATTTCAAGGATCAAGGCGAGGCTCGCATTAAGGACCATAAGCCGGAGAGAGCATAGTGCGGTGAAAAGGAATTCAATCGTCGCTGTAGGCATACTATTGCGACATCTTCAGGGAACCAAGTCCGCTCGCCAACAAACAATCGTTTAACAGCAGTGTGGCTCTAGCAGAAGCGAGCCGCGATAATAACGTTGGAGAGTTTTATGACCGATTTAACCGCAGCAGCGCAGCGTGCGCTGAGTTTGATGGATTTAACGACACTCAATGATAATGATACAGATGAAAAAGTGACGGCGCTTTGTCATCAGGCGAAAAGCCTGGCGGGTAATACCGCGGCTATCTGCATCTACCCTCGCTTTATTCCTCTGGCGCGTAAGGTATTACGTGAACAGGGCACACCTGAAATCCGCATTGCAACAGTGACAAACTTCCCACACGGTAATGACGATATTGACATCGCTTTAGCTGAAACCCGTGCGGCTATCGCTTATGGCGCTGATGAGGTCGATGTGGTTTTCCCATACCGTACATTGATGGCCGGCAATGAACAAGTTGGTTTTGACATGGTGAAAGCGTGTAAAGCCGCTTGTGCGGAAGCGGGTGTGTTGCTAAAAGTCATTATCGAAACCGGTGAACTAAAAGAAGCATCTCTGATCCGTAAGGCGTCTGAAATTTCAATCAACGCGGGTGCTGATTTTATCAAAACATCTACGGGTAAAGTGCCGGTTAACGCGACATTGGCAAGTGCTGAAATCATGATGAAGGTGATTCATGAGATGGGAGTGGGTGAAACGGTTGGTTTCAAACCTGCTGGCGGCGTGCGTACCGCTGAAGAGGCGGCGCAATATCTGGCGTTAGCTGATCATATTATGGGTGGCAATTGGGCTGATGCCCGTCATTTTCGTTTTGGGGCTTCCAGCTTGTTGGGCAGTTTGCTAACTACTCTGGGCCATCAAAATCAAGAGCAAAGCAGCAATTACTGAGAATCGAGCACTGCATTAATCAGTGCGTAACGGCTGAATTTTTCCCGATTTTAATCATGATTGGAGAATGCTTTGTTTCTGGCACAGGAAATTATCCGTAAAAAGCGTGATGGGTACCGACTGAGTGAAGAAGAGATCCGCTTCTTCATCAATGGCGTTCGTGATAATACCGTTTCCGAAGGACAAATTGCGGCGCTGGCGATGGCTATCCATTTTCAGGATATGGTGATGGAAGAACGTGTCGCCCTGACGTTGGCTATGCGTGACTCCGGTACAGTGTTGAACTGGCAAAGCCTGAATCTGAACGGCCCGATTGTGGATAAACACTCAACCGGCGGGGTGGGTGATGTGACTTCCCTGATGCTTGGCCCGATGGTGGCGGCTTGTGGTGGTTATGTTCCGATGATTTCCGGCCGTGGTTTAGGCCATACCGGGGGGACGCTGGACAAACTGGAAGCGATTCCGGGATTTGATATTTTTCCTGATGAGCAACGTTTCCGTGACATTATTCAGGATGTTGGCGTGGCGATTATTGGTCAGACTCATTCGCTGGCGCCGGCAGACAAACGCTTCTATGCAACCCGTGATATTACCGCGACGGTGGATTCTATCCCTTTGATCACCGCCTCAATCCTTGGCAAAAAACTGGCTGAGGGTTTGGATGCACTGGTGATGGATGTCAAAGTGGGTTCTGGTGCGCTGATGCCAACGTATGAAGCGTCACAACAACTGGCGGAATCAATTGTTAGCGTGGCTAATGGGGCAGGTTGTAAAACTACCGCGTTGTTGACGGATATGAATCAGGTTCTGGCATCCAGTGCGGGTAATGCTCTTGAAGTTCGTGAAGCTGTTCGATTTTTGACGGGCGAGAATCGTAATCCACGTTTATTCGAAGTTACGATGGCGCTGGGTGTTGAAATGCTGGTATCCGGTCATTTGGCGACCGACCGTGAAGACGCACGCAATAAACTCCAGTCTGTCTTAGATAACGGTAAAGCAGCCGAAATCTTTGGTCGCATGGTTGCTGCGCAACAAGGTCCGACGGATTTCGTTGAGCGTTATGACAGTTACTTGCCAACCGCTGTTTTCAGCAAACCCGTATTGGCTGAACAACAGGGATTTATTACGCATATGGATACCCGTGCTCTGGGGATGTCAGTAGTTTCCCTTGGTGGAGGGCGCCGTAAGGCAACAGATCGTATTGATTATAGTGTGGGGCTGAGCAAGATCGTTGCTCTGGATTCAGAAGTTAATGTAGGTACACCCTTAGCTATTATTCATGCCAACAATGAGCATGAATGGCAGGAAGCGGCAAAGGCAGTACGTAAAGCTATCGTTCTGGGTACAGAAGCCAAACCAGCCGCACCGATGGTTTATCGCCAAATTAGCGAATAATAACCATACTTAATTATTAGATAATGGTGGCATTTTCGCATTGAACGTGATTTGACGCAGGAGAAAATTTATGAAACGTACATTCATCATGGTATTGGATTCTTTTGGCATTGGAGCCAGTGAAGATGCCGAAAAATTTGGTGATAAAGGATCTAACACCTTGGGGCACATTGCAGAAGCGTGTGCCCGTGGTGATGCTGATGTCGGTCGCAAAGGGCCTCTGTCTTTGCCGAACTTAAGCCGTTTAGGTTTGGGTAAAGCGACTGAGGAGTCCTGTGGAACTTTCCCTGTCGGTTTGGATAAAGACGCGGACATTATTGGCGCTTACGCTTACGCCAGTGAACTCTCTTCCGGCAAAGATACACCGTCAGGTCACTGGGAAATTGCCGGTGTCCCGGTGCTGTTTGATTGGGGTTACTTCAAAGATGAAGAAAACAGCTTTCCGCAGGCATTGTTGGATAAACTGGTAGAACGCGCAAATCTGCCAGGTTATCTCGGTAACTGCCACTCTTCGGGGACAGTTATTCTGGATAAATTGGGTGAAGAGCATATGAAAACGGGTAAACCGATTTTCTACACCTCGGCTGACTCGGTATTCCAGATTGCTTGTCACGAAGAGACTTTCGGTTTAGATCGTCTGTACGAGCTGTGTGAAATCGCCCGTGAAGAATTGACTGATGGCGGTTACAACATTGGTCGGGTGATTGCGCGCCCATTTATTGGAGACAAGGCGGGTAGTTTCCAGCGTACCGGTAATCGCCATGACTTAGCTGTAGAGCCGCCTGCTCCTACCATGCTGAAAAAATTGGTCGATGAGAAAAATGGCGAAGTCGTTTCTATCGGTAAAATTGCCGATATCTATGCGAATGTCGGCATTACACAAAAAGTAAAAGCGACCGGCATTGATGCACTGTTTGATGCAACGCTGGTGGAAATGGAAAAAGCGGGTGACAACACCATCGTATTCACTAACTTTGTCGATTTTGACTCTTCTTATGGTCATCGTCGTGATGTTCCGGGTTATGCGGCGGCATTGGAACTGTTTGACCGCCGTCTGCCTGAAATGTTGAAACTGGTGAAAGATGATGACATTTTAATCCTGACAGCCGACCACGGTTGTGATCCAACATGGTCTGGTACTGACCATACTCGTGAGCATATTCCGGTGCTGATTTATGGACCAAAAGTACAACCTGGTTCATTGGGACATCGTGAAACTTTTGCTGATATTGGGCAGACAGTCGCTGAATATTTTGCACTGTCGCCAATGGAATATGGCAAATCAATGCTCTGAGCCTACTTATTGGCTGCTTTTGGGCAGCCATATATTACAAAAATAACCATTAAATAAAAAAATAAGGAATTTAATTATGGCCACGCCTCATATTAATGCTGAGATGGGTGATTTTGCCGACGTTGTTCTGATGCCAGGCGATCCATTACGTGCGAAATATATTGCTGAAACTTTTTTGGAAAATGTGCGGCAGGTAAATGATGTACGCGGTATGTTGGGCTTTACCGGTACTTATAAAGGCCGCCCGATTTCTGTGATGGGGCATGGTATGGGTATCCCATCCTGTTCTATCTATGCGAAAGAGCTGATCGCCGATTTCGGCGTTAAAGTCCTTATCCGTGTAGGCTCCTGTGGTTCAATACGTCAAGATGTTAAATTACGTGATGTGGTTATTGGCATGGGGGCATGTACTGATTCCAAAGTTAACCGTATACGTTTTAAAGATCACGATTTTGCGGCGATTGCTGATTTTGATCTGGTCCGTAATGCGGTTGATGCCGCTAAAGCAAAAAACATTAATGCGCATGTAGGCAACATCTTCTCTATTGAACTGTTTTATACGCCTGATCAACAAATGTATGATGTAATGGAAAAATATGGCATTTTGGGCGTAGAAATGGAAGCGGCTGGTATCTATAGTGTTGCGGCTGAATATGGCGCAAAAGCACTGACTATCTGTACCGTTTCTGATCATATTCGTACTGGTGAACAAATAATCGCCGAAGAACGCCAGACGACTTTCAATGAAATGATTGAAATCGCCCTGGAATCTGTTCTGTTGGGTGATAAATAATTCTGGTTCTACATTTGCTTTTGATGGCATAAAAAGAGCCGCTGTTTATTTAAATGCCAGCCGGTTGAATAAATTGGCTGGCATTGCTCTTTTATTGTGCGGCTTTTTCCAACGCTTGAGCTAAATCGGCGATGAGATCCTCTGCATCCTCTATACCTACAGAAATTCGTACCAACTGTGGCGTGATCCCAGAAGCAAGGCGTTTTTCTAATGGAATAGAAGCATGAGTCATACTAAATGGTTGACCGATCAGACTCTCCACCCCGCCCAGACTTTCTGCCAGTGTAAATAGTTTTAGCTCTTGAATTAACCGGCGGGCATAATCATCGTCACCTTTTAAGTGAACAGAAATCATACCGCCAAAGCCCTCCATTTGACGTTTCGCCAGTTCATGCTGTGGATGGGAAGCGAGGCCGGGATAGAAAACGGTTTCGATCTGAGGCTGTTGTTCCAGCCAGTGTGCGATTTTTTCTGCGTTATCGATGTGGCGCTGCATACGCAGAGCAAGTGTCCGCATGCCGCGCAGCACCAGAAAACTACTAAAGGGATCAAGCACGCCACCCACAGAATTTTGCAGAAAACCCAGTTTTTCTGCCAGTTCTGCATTTTTTCCGACGACTGCCAGCCCTGCGATCACATCAGAGTGACCATTAAGATACTTGGTGGCGGAGTGCACAACGATATCAAATCCCAGATCAAGCGGGCGCTGGAGATATGGTGAGGCGAAAGTGTTATCTGCCACACTAATAATACCGTGCCGTTGCGCTATTTGTGCGATAGCCGCCAGATCGGCCAGTTTCAGCAAGGGATTGGTGGGGGTTTCCACCCAAATCATTTTTGTATCGGGACGAATGGCTGCTTCAAGGCCGGCAATGTCATTGGCTTCCACATAAGTGACACGCAAACCGGCTGTGCGGCTACGTACTCTTTCGAGTAGCCGATAGGTGCCGCCGTACAGATCATCGACTGCCACCAAATGGCTATCCTTATCTAAGAGTTCCAGCACCGTAGAACTGGCAGCCAGCCCTGAACTAAAAGCGTAACCTCGGCTACCGTTTTCCAGTTCGGCTATCGCACTTTCCAGAGCATCGCGTGTTGGATTACCGCTGCGGGAATACTCATAACCAGTATGCTGGCCGGGGGCTGATTGGGCGTAAGTCGATGTTGCATAAATTGCCGGCATTATTGCGCCAGTGTGATCCGGTGTATAGCCAGCGTGAACAGTTTTGGTATCAAACTTGGTCATAAAGTCATTCCTAAAAATCAATTAAGTTGCTGACGCCATGCATTCAGCACATCTGTACGAGTTACCAGCCCAAGAAAGCGGCTATTATCGACGATTAGCGCCACATGTCCGGCATCGAAAGTTGCCATCAATTGTTGCAAAGAAGCGTTTCTATCCAGCGTTTTCACCTGATGAGTCATGGCGTGACTAGCGGGTAGGCTAAAATTGCGTGGATCAGCCTGCACGGTGTGCATCAAATCCCACTCATCAATAATGCCGACCACTTGCTCCCCTTTCAGCACCGGTAATTGCGAAATTTCATACAAGCGCATGCGGGTATGTGCGGTTTTTAACGTATCTTCTGGCGATATAAAAACCGTAGCGCCATCTTGATAACGGTAAGTAATATAATCGCTGAGATCGTGCTGTGGCACACGCGATTGGAATCCTTGTTCCAGCATCCAATAATCATTAAACATTTTTGACAGGTACTTATTTCCACTGTCACAGGCTAGCGTAACCACACGTTTGGGCGTCGTTTGCGCACGGCAGTAGCGCAATGCGGCGGCGAGCAAGGTACCACTGGAAGAGCCTGCCAGAACACCTTCCTTTAGCAACAGATCACGAGCACTGGAAAAAGCTTCTGCATCACTAACACGGTATGCGTGGCGCACTCGACTAAAATCGCCTAGAGGAGGGACAAAATCTTCGCCGATGCCTTCTACCTGCCAACTCCCGGCTTCGCTGTATTTGCCGTGTTCGATATAGTCCACCAAGATAGAACCATTTGGGTCTGCCAGAACAAACTCGGTTTCCGGCGAAACTTGGGCGAAATAGTGGCTCAAACCGCCAAGCGTACCGCCGGACCCAACACCAATCACCACTGCATCGACATTGTGGTCCATTTGCTGCCAGATTTCCGGCCCGGTAGTGGTCGTGTGCGCTGCGGAGTTAGCCGGATTATTGAACTGATCAATGTAAAAAGCGCCGGGGATCTTCTGCGCCAGACGTAGAGCATAATCTTGATAATACTCTGGATGACCTTTGCTGACATCCGAGCGGGTAAGACGTACATCAGTACCCAGTGCACGCAGATGAAACACCTTCTCCCGGCTCATCTTATCTGGAACGACCAGAATCAATTTATAGCCTTTTAAGGCGGCGACCAGAGCCAATCCAATGCCGGTATTACCAGCCGTGGCCTCGATAATCGTACCGCCAGGTTGAAGTAACCCCTGTTCTTCCGCCTGTTCTATCATAGAAAGTGCAACGCGATCTTTAATAGAGCCACCGGGATTTTGATTCTCCAGTTTAATGAATAATTGACATGGGCCGGTATTCAGATGCGTTAATTCCAGTAACGGGGTATTGCCAATCATATCGAGAACAGAGCGTGATGTGGTCATATCATATCCAGATAATCCGTTGTATTCAGATAGTTATGGAGGATAACTCTGTATATGTATTTGTTTGAAAGAATCAATAGCAACCATATATAGCCAAAAGGAATATATTAGTTTTGTTTTAGATGTGAAGAAGTATAGACGTTTAGATTTCCTGACTTATTAAAGTGTGAGGTAAATAAAATCATTTAAATTACTGCTAGATGTTAATCAAAATAAATCCGATGATTTTTTATCGGCAATTTATACATTGATAACTTAGTTATTAATCTAAGAAGTATTCAGGTTTTAAAAATATCCCATGAACAAGATGATAGCTATTCTCATCTTATTTACTTTTAGACTCTGTTATGATTTTAAAATAACATCCTCCTGTTTTCTTCTGTCCTCTGTCTTCTCTCTTCTGTCCTCTATTTTTACTCTGGCAAATCATATGCATTTTGTGTAGAGTTTGATCGTGCAAAAATAAAACAAAAGAGATTTTATGAATGAGGTGGTCTGAAACCTTAAAAGAAAAACTTTTTGATATCGCTTATAAGAAATTGGAGTTATTTAAAGAGTTAGATAATGCTATTGATGAACATGCTCGAATTTTGGAGGATATTAGACAAGATCTTAAACATGATAAAGCGACAACTACTGCCATTATGTTTGAGCTTGCAAAGATGGGATTTCTATATCAAAGGAGTAGAGATAAGGCACGCAAAGTCGCTTTGCCGATGAGAGACAAAACAGCATCTAAAGATGATTTCACATTGCGTGTATCTTATAAAGCGCTGAAAAAGGAAGAGAGGGAGGTATTTTTAAAAGTTAATCAGCTTTTTGAGGCGGGGTGGTTGGTAAATGATGTTGTTGATCACTTTTCCTTGCAATTAAATCGATCGAAAAGAAACATTATACAAGAATTGTATCGCCAAAAATTGATTATTCTTTTGGATGGAAAATATCAGCCATATAGCGTAAGCCGTAAGTCAGAACAACTTGGCCTTGCTAATTATTTAGCGACTAAGAGAGCCCCACAGCCTGTTAAAGATGAAATTAACACATTGAGAGCTCGATTATCTGAACTCTATAGCGTATATCAAAATAATAGTCCGAAACTGGTATTTTCAAATGACGGAACGGGTTTTGGTAAGAGTTATGGCGTACTTAGTCGTTACATTGAATCAGTTGCTATTAATGCGAAAAACAGTGATTTTACTAATTTTCTATTTATTACTCCCCAGAAAGCACAGATTGATTTTGACAAGAAGCTGATTGAAAAGGCGAAGAAAAAAGGTATTGAATTTCTTGGCCTTTATGGTCAGGAAGATCTGAGAGACTTGAACTTTGTAAACTGGGTTGAAGATTGCAACGGAGAAATTATTGAGAATAGAAAACGTTATTTAACATGGGAAAAAAGAGCGAAAAAATCACCGCTGGCATCGCAAGCCAATAATTTAGCTGTTATTGTTGGAATGATAGATAATATTGAAAGTCAAATTTTAAGACAAAAACGGCAGGTTGATGAATTTGATTTTATTCAGGATTACGAAGAGCAGCTTAAAAAGTATAAATCTAATTTAACGAGGGCGCTTGATGAGTTATCTGAGGCCGCTTTAAACCAACAAGAATTGGCAGTTAATCTACCTGCTATTATGCGAGCAGAGAACGAGATTGAGCAATTGCGTAAAGAAATTATCTTTCATTGTATACCTATGGCAGCCGCGATGGTTTCGCCTTGTATTCTTCTGGCGACGACGAGCAAATTTGATAAACCGATTAAAATGCCACGGATAAATAAGGCAGGTAAATATATTGTAAAATCCATGCCTTTTGATTACTTAATTGGTGGAAAAAAGAAACTCACAGACAGTGTATTAAGTGCTTTTTTAGAATCCCCTGTTGCGGAACAAATTGAATATTTAAAGACAGAGTTTTTCAAGATCGACGAAGAAAACTATTTTAGAAAACACAATATTAGTTTTACATTAGTGATTGATGAAGAACATGAAGCTTACCGAGTTTTTTCAACGTCACGTAGTGTGAATTTAATTGATAACAAAGTACAACTTGTTCATGTTTTTGCAGTAACTTACCGACTATTACAACAAGTGAAAGATATTGATGTTGCTAAGATACCATATTTACCTTTTTTTTCTGAGAAAAATGAATTTATTCATGATGTCAAGGAATATTTGGAAAAGAATTGCGAGCTATCTTTAGAAGGGACTATTGAACAAAACTTGGAGTCTTTACTTAAACTTTTTTCCGGCAATATCGATTTTGTTCAAATTAAGAGTGATGATATTGAACAAGTCATTAATATTACAAGAAATGTATTTAGTTTTTCTCCCAAACGTTTTTTTAATGAAGAATCACTCAAGAAGGTGAAAATTGAATTTGTACATAGAGGGAGTGGTTGTCAGTTATATTACTCTACGGATAATCGAGATAAAAATCCTTCTCTTCATGATACTTATCAACTTGCGATGGTCGTATTAGCTGCTGCTGCGAAGATTTCCAGTCGCTCACAATTTGCTAAATCACTTAAGCAAGCGGGGGATAGTAGCCAAAACTTTTTGATGTATAAGTTTATACAGAAGGCAGGAAAAATCAGGAATGAACTGAAACAAATGTTTGATCATCCTGCGTCGGAAGAAATGTTGATTTCTTACTTCTATACATATTTTCAGTCTAAAACAGTATTTACCATAGAGCGAATGAAAGAGTTAGAGTTTCAAGATGAGACATTAAGTAATCTCACGTATATAAACTTTACTCTTGATATTATTAAAGAGCAGCCCGAAGTGGCTTTACTCCGTAGTCTCTATAACACAAGGAATAGCGTAATTTGTCTCAGTGCGACGACAGGTTTTGCTGAAACCTATTCAGGGCAATATAATCGTAATTTCTTACGGCGATTTTGCTCTGGTAAACCAAATAACTTAGATATTCAAATCATTGAGCGAAGTGGTACTGACATTGCATTATTGACTTCTCTACGGGATAAACGAGCGGAATTAAGAACTATTGACTTTGGTGTATTTAATTCAGATCTTCCTTTATTTGATTTTTGCAAAGATTTTGATGACAGTTTTAAAATAAAATTTGATTTTCTTAGGAACGAGCTTTACGGTTTGGATAAAAACTTTAAAAATAGTTTGAATAACTACCAAAAGATAGAGTTCGAACGTCAGCTTTGTTCTATGCTCCTTGCTGCTTATCAAGGTAAGCATACGATGAGTTTGGCATTGAGTAATCGTTTTCAGCGTAAATTGAAAAGATATTTTTCCAGCTCAGAAGTAAAGATTAAAAATATCAAAAAGATTCATGATTCATGGAAAATATTTGAGTATTCGCCTTTTGCAAATAAACCTAAGATTCGGGTGATTTTATTTGATGCGGAATTACGTAAAGAATGTAATATTAGAGGCTTCATCCACGTAAAGGATGAAAATACGAAAGTTGTATTACTCTCCTCTTATAAAAGTGCCGGTACAGGGTTAAATTATTTTCTGACTTATCCGGGAGAAGAGGGGGGGTTATTTGAGGAGGATTTTGAGCGTTTAGTATTAACAAGTGCGCCATTTTGGAGTTCAATCATTAAGGATGAAAAAACAAATGATAGGACACTTCACTCGTTGCAAAACTATCTGCTGTTAATGAAACAATGTTCTGATTCAGATGAAGAAAAATTTCTAAAGGATTTTGATGTCAATTTATCAAGTGGTGAAGATTACCAGTTCTTAATGCGTGAGCATATGATTGCTAGACTAAAAGATTTAATGCAAGCTATTGGTCGTGTTGAGCGTAAAGATACGAAGATGAACACAGAGATATTCATCCCGGATAATGCTGTAGAGGATGGAATAGTTCTGTTTAATCAATTTACTCGGATTAAAAAAAATCGTCCGATATTAGAGAGTATGTCTTTATTAAATCATCATTTTATGCAGCTATGCGAAAAAGAAAGAACGATGTGTAGTTTTAAATCGTGTGCAGAGAGGGAGTCATTTGAGAAAGAAATAGCTCGAAATTCGGCTTTACTTAAAGAGTTCTTTGAAGATTTTGTTCCTGAGGTACTCTCAATTGCAAGGAAAGATAATGTTGAAGCGATTATCTTTAATGAACAGCTTAGATCTATTGAGTGTTTGATATCGCCATCAAACTATGTAAAAAAACTGAAATCAAATTCTCATGTCCAAAAATATCAGGCAATGATGGATGCGGTTGACGCACTATATATTGATATATCTACCGCTCCACAGTTGAAGCTAAGTATTAAAAATCTTGAAGATGGGATAATAACGTTAACTGATATTGAGCATGGCTATTCAATATATCATCCTAAAGAATGGATATTTTCAGGTATTGGTAATCGAGTTGGCGGTAGAAAAGATGAGTACGTCACACATATTTTAAAAGAAATAGCAATGCTAAACAAGAATGTATTTAAAGATTGCATTCCACATCCATTTTTTATTCCATTGCTCAAAGGGAATATTGGTGAGTATTTATTTAGCCTACTTCTGGCTAGATTACCTAATTGTCAGCCAATAGAACCTGAATTATTAAGTGAAAAAATAGGAAAAAAAGCCTATGAATTGTTTGATTTTTATATTGAGGTGGATAAGCATTTAATTTGTGTTGATACAAAAAATTGGTCATCTACTTTAGATAAAAGATATCAATCTTTAAAAACACATGATAATGCTCAAAGAAAAGCTAGCACTATTTCAAGTTATATTGCTCGTAAATATGAATCGGTTAAGTTCGTATACTTAAATACTCGTATGGAGAATAACCCATTAAACCTTGAACAAGAAGTATCTCCAGATAGTAAAATTTATTATCTTAACTTATTTAAAGAATACTTTGGGTATGAAAACAAAAAGCAAGATTATGATCAGGATTTTCGTATAGGTTCAGGAAGTGAGTTAGTTAAAGAAGTTCGTATTAATAAACAGATATTAAATTTATTGCAAGGTGGTTGATAATGATAAAATTAGTTGATATTGCTAAGGATTGTTCTGGTGTTTCTCCTATAGCTAAAACTAATATTTTAGACATTGGCGGGAGTGTTTCTGATAATATAGAAAAGCTATTTGAAGTAGATGATGGTAGTGGATTATATATTACTCATGGTCAAAAGAGCTTTGTTAAAGAAGAGGGTGAGAGAGACAAAGATTTCTATGCTAAAGTAGATAAGGAAATACAGAAAATCATAAGGAAAAAACTAAATTTAAATCTATCAGAAAAAGTGTTTTACGATAGTTTTTGGCATAATAAAGCCGTTCACTTTTTTTATCTTTCCGACCAGGAATATGACATAAAAGGTTTTATTGATAAATTTGAAGAAAATAGCAATTTTTTATGCAATGTTTTTTCTGCGATTGTGGGATTGCATATTAAAAGAATTTTTCTAAAAGAGCTTGAAGAGAGTTATGAAATAGAACCTGAATTTTATAATTCACGAATTTATTTATCAGCAGAAAAACGTGGTAATATAATTGATACTTTTTATCCGCGTTTTCATTTCATTCATCAAAAAGAGTTAGTCGTAAATTTACATAGAAAGGTTTTTAGAATTGAAAAGAAAGTGGATTCATACAATACAGAAGAAATTCAATTATTATTTAGAACTAAAGAAAATAATTTTCAAGTCACAGATAATATCAATACCAATGAACACTCTAAAAAAGAATTTATGCGATTCATGAACGGATATCGAAACAGTAAAAATTATGTTCAAAACTTGATTATACAAAAAATAAAAGAACTATTAAATCATGCTGAGATCTCTTTTAGTGAAAGATACTTTAAAGCTGATTATGTCCTTCATGACTTTATCACGGTTAATAAAAATTTATTACATCCTCTGGTATTAATAGATGCCAGAATTCCAAAGCATTCTACTGATAGTAAAGCCAAAATGTTTTTGGAAAAAGAGATCAAGGAAGTATTTGAAATAAAAAAATTAACTTATTCCACTGCTAAAGATTTTAATGCATTGGATAAAAATAAAAACTATTTGGTTCTCAATTCATTGGATGGTGGAGCTAAAACCAGTATATTGGTTAAGGATGAAATTAAAAACACGACATGGGATGCATTTAAGCATATTAGAGAAAAGGGAATAGAAGATGCTGAATTGGATTACTATTCGAAATTAAAACATTATAGGTTTGAATCGCAAGGTGAAACAGTTATTCAGGGTATAAATTTAGATGATAATATTGTGGGAAACGATAAGAAGACTGGCTTAGAAAAATTAAGCAATAAAATAGTTATAAAAATCCAAAAGATCAAGAGTGAACTTTGGCTAAAAGAGAGAGTTTTCAAAGAGAAAAAAATTGAAAATATTGACCTTCCAGATTTAAAGATAACTCTTGTATATATTAGGATTCCAGAGTGGTTTAATAAAAATAATAAAATACTTGCTTCAATAGTTGATGTTGATATTCATAATAAAACGATTTTTATTAATGAACATTCACTTGTAGAGAGTCGATCGGACCTTAAAGAAAAGTGCGAATTTATGAAAAAAATACCAAAACTTTATAATGAGTCTTTTTATTTATTTGATAATGTTGAAAAAATATGTCTTAGCCGATATCACTCAGATAGAATTCCCAGGATCATCGGTAATCAGAAAATAGATAATATTGAATATGCCTTGGAAGATGAAAGTTTAGTAAATAGAGTATGTAATCCTATTGAAACAGTTTTACCCTATTACTTAGCACCTAAACAAAATAGTCAGTATGAACATATTTATCTTCAACCGAAGGGGAATGATTTATTGTATTTTGTATCACCATGCAATTCACCTAATCAAACGATTGCAAAAGAGAACTTAATTTACAATATTCTGACTATCGATAAAGAGGGTAAACAGATAAATGCTATGGAACAAAATATCACATCTATTTTCCTACGTTCTTTTACCAACGATATATTAAAGTTAAGGGAAGTTAGTAAAAGCTCTTTATTCGAGAAAATAGCTAAGATATACATTGAGAACTAAGTGGAAGTTAAAAGGCTTTCTCTGAAAGAACGGAAGGATTACAGCGGCGGGCACCGAGGCTATGCTAAAGTCACGGTGCCATGCCTGCTAATCCTCCCAGAGATTGATGACGTTCGCGAAATCACGTTAGTATCCAAGTAGAGAGTCTGTAATTTAATCAGATAATCTATTTTTCCCATAACCCCATTACCATATGGGGTTTTATTACTTTCAATGTAGTTAAACATATCTAATTGCTAAAAAATTCAATGTTTCATTTTTACCATGAAAGAAAATAATTTTCTTATTAAATAAAACCATTTCGCTATTATCTCTATAATAAATCACCCTACATAATATATATTTATCAGCGTGTCATTAGATTATAAATCCATATATATCAACAAATTAATTTTCTTTAACAAAACAACACGAAAGATAAAAGATATGAATTATACTTATCATTGTCATTAAGACACCAAGAAAGTTCAATCATACTTAATGGAGAGGACCTATGTTACTTGAAGAAATAATTAGAAAATCTGTCGCTACGAAGAGCATGATCGGCTTAGATGACATAGATAGTAATAATGCAGACATATCAGGAAAATGGGTTAACGAACTTGGTTCTACAATAGAAATTATACAGAAAGATAAAAAACCATTTTTTACAGGTAAATATACTAGCGCTGTAAGCGCTGAGGGAGGTTCAACGACAGGAATTATCACAGGGACTATATGTGGAAACCTCATTGTCTTTCTTGTGAATTGGGATGAATATGCTGCGATAACTTCATGGGTAGGTCAAATTGATATAAATTCACCTTTCATTGTAACAACAGAGCCAACAACGGCCAAAAATAGCTTTCCAGAAAAAATTACTACCTTATGGATGATGACCAGTAGACCTGAGGATATTAAAGACGAATGGGCATCAATAAACTCAGGAACTGATACATTTCATAGAATAAACAAATAAAATTTAATTTCCCCGCCACCGTGCGCTGAGGAATACTCAGAAAAAATGAGGCAGGCATAACGTTATGTGATCTACTGATGGTGCCAACAATTTCAGCAAGATCACTGCTATGCCTGTTTGCTACTGACCTGAGCGCCTTTGAGCGTGGCATCTCGGCCAGCGGTGAGGGGGAGGGTTTGTCCTGCATCCAGCGTAGTTTCGTTATGGCTGACGCCGTTGCCACTTTCACGGCCTTTGCCGTTTGGTGCTGGCGGGGATATTCAGGCCAGCGGTGATGTGGCACGACTTTACTCTTAAACTTAAGCGAATTTTTCCTGTACTTCTTCGTGGAGAACTTCCCCCTACTTGTTGGATGTCCAACTTTTGGGGGCAGTTCACTTGTGCTGGGATTTTTAAGTTAATAGTCGCATATATACAAAGATTAATCTTTTGGTAATCCTGCGGGGATTAAATACATTCTTTCAAACCATTCATAGCTGTAATCTAGCATATCTTTAATTGCATCGTCTGAAGCTAATTCATCATAACGCTTCTTGATATTTACAATTAGTTCAGTAGAGAAATGTGTTCTAAATGGTGTTTTACTATACATATCCAATCCTTCCATAGTAGCCTCTAATACTGGAGCTGACATATTTAGAACATTTTTTTGGACATATTCGAGACTATATTTTTTGTTTAAGTCAAATAAATGCGCAAGACATCTCGAATCTAAGTAAGTATCACCTATTTCAGATGACTCTAAAATAAGCCTACAGTATTGTTCACATAATGCCTTATCTGTGCACGATAATTCAGTAAGAGCCTCAGCAGCTTCATCATCAGGATTATCAAAGGAATTAATGTCCAAATAGCCATTTTGTATATAGCTATCTAGTTGTTCACGCAGTACTGCAATATTTTTTTCCATCATTGAATTTTCCTGTTGTTACAGTTCAAAGGCGTTTTGAACCATCAGGTAAAATCGTCCATACCGCATTTATACGGACAGAGTGACCATTGCCATTACGACCTTCTAATACAATAGAGCTTCTACGGTTTTTGGCTGTAACTGATTTGGCTGAATCGAGTAATTTATCCATTATTAGTACATTATTTTCTTTCGTGTCATGAACTCCTATCGCTTGCAGAGCAGCAGCCATAGATTCCCTGGTTTGCTTCTTCCCTGCAATCCCCAGCCCAATTATCTCGCTATTGCCGCCCACTTTCGGTATTATACCAAACTGCTCCGCGAACTCCTTGCCTTCAACAACCTTCTTTACCACATCCGGCAGCGACTGGTAAATCGCCTGAGCACTTTCCACATTCTCTGCCTGCACAAAGCGGTTTAACTGTGCCATCTCCTCACTGCTGAGACTGGAGAAGAGCGAAGTTCGGTTCAGGCCACTGGAGTCCGTTCCCGAGTTCATCATTTCCCAGACGGACACCACACAGCCCGGATTATGGGAACAGTTATCCGCCACACCTTCCTGACGGTTTTTCTCGCTGTGCTCTTTAAGCTTGTCGTAAATTGCCGGCTTATCTGTGCCAGTCTTCTCTGCTGACAGCAATTCTTCTTTCAGTTCGTAAACATCTTTGGCTGTCAGGAAATTATTCTCCACAATAACGCATTCCATTGCGAAGTTGACCGCCGAACGCCGACTTTCCCTGTATACTCAGTCAGTTATCACCAGATTTCCCCAGTCCTTGCTGACTGCCGAACCCAAAACTCCCTGACGCGCTTTTCGCCTCCGAAGGCCGGTTTTTCCCGCCGTGCCCTTGTCTGGGGAGCCCCTTTTTCGGCAACGGGCGAACGTCGCCCAACTTGCTTGGGCGGCGGGTGCTCGTTCTGCGGGCGCGGGCGGCACAGAGCCCGCAAGCTGCGCCCCTGCGACGCTCTGAACAACTGGCGGCTAAAAGGAAGATCCCAACTTTTGGGGTGCAGTTCATTTACCACCGGGCAGCCGGTGCAGGTCAGCATTGAGCACGGGCAGTTGATTATCCGGCTTGTTGAGCACAGCTGACGGCTAAAAAGAAGATCCCAGCGCTTGGGCTGGGATCTGGAGATTAACAAGGCATTTTGGCAAGTAAAGAGTTAATTTTATCTTTATCTTCTGGATGCCGATAAAGATATTTTTCACAAGCTAAGCGCACATAGTCATAGCAAGTTTCTTCACTTACAATCACTTCTGCTTCGTCATATTCTGTACAACCATAAGCGAACAAAACACCTTCAAAATGATCTTCTTCATAATAACTGTCCATATCTGGAAAATGACAATATGCACCATCCGTATTTAAAGCCCCTTTTTCCGTCAATAACTCTATGGTTCTCAAAAATTCTCCATCGTTATACATACGGTCAAAATAATGTTTCACTATCCAATGAGGATCTGAGTCTTCATATGGCTGCCCAAATAATTCTTTATTCATATGATTATTCTCACTTAGGATGAAAATTATTCACTCGACCACTATCTAAATCTAGGTAAACTCTAAACTCAATACCACCAGACTTAGCATCATATACACGTTGCCCTTTCGATATTGCCTCTTTATACCCGCTAGCAGCAGCTTTTTGACCTAGTTCCAACATTTTTTGGTCTGTATATATATTTGGATCGTATACTGTTTTCTTAAATGGCCCATTCTTACCATCGCCTTTAAGTCCAGTGATATTACCAGCACGATCTTTAGTTGGTATTAAATATTCTATTTGAGTAATACCTTTTGTTTCTGTTGGCTTTTCACTCACTATTTTTATCTGTTTTTCCTTCCCTGCGGCATGAAACTCATTAATATTGTGAGCTCCTTTAATTCCCCGTTGTTGCGTATAGCCATCTATCTTAGCTAAGTGAATCTTTTGGTCAGGGTTGAAATTTATTCCATCAGGATAACGGGGCTTTTCTTCTGCCTTAGATCCATACTTACCCGTTGGGTGCTCAACATTTGTTACCGTACCTTGATCCTTCGGACTGTATTTTCCTTCGCCTGCACTCCAGTTGCTGCCTTTGTTATCACCCGAGACTTTTGACGATGACTTCGGCCCTTTAGCCCCCTCCATCACAACAGGCAACGTCATGGCCATGGCAGCCGCCGTTTCCTTGCTCATGCCCATGGCTTCAAAGCGTTTCGTCCAGCCAAGTTCACCCACCTTACCCGTGGCCGCCTGACCCAGTGTATTGACGGCGGGCAGGTAGTTCCTGAACTCATTGGGTAACGTGCCATCCCGATCCATGTTTTTGAGGGTGCGTTCAAACACATTCCACTGTTCAACCAGGTAACCGTATTTTTGGGCGCACTGGTCCGGGTTGCTGTTACAGAAGTCCATCATTTCCTGGTTCTGGCGGATATTGGTATTAACCATATCCTTGATCACTTGTTGGCAGCTGTCCCCTTCACAGCTTCGGGCTTGCTGTGCAAAGCGATCCAGATCATTCACGCTCAGGAAGTTATTCTCGACCGCATTCTTCCCTGCTTGGGCCCCGGTCACGGCGCTACCAGTGGAGTCACCGGCAATGCCGCCAGCCAGACCTGCCGCCAGAGTGGAGAGGGTGCTGATGGTCTGTTTTTCCTCTTCACTTAAGTCACTGACTTTAACATTTTCGCCGTGAATATGCTTCATCAGTGCCCGGGCGGCCAGTTCACCACCCGCCGCGCCTGCTGCTCCAGCCAGCGCATTGCTACCACTGACTTCGGCAGCTACTGCCCCCAGAATGGCATGGGCCAGAGTATTAGTGACGACATCGACTTCATGGGTTTTCGGGTCGGTGGTCAGGTCTTTAATCACCCCAGCCAGGTAAGGGGAAGCGCCGCCCGCCAGCGCCTGCCCAATATTGCCGCCCGCGAGTCCCTGAATAGCAGCGGTAGCAGCCTGTAAAGCGGTGTGGTATTTGCCACCGGTGCCAAAGCCAGATTCATTCAATGCCTGATTATAGGCAGTCTTGTAAATCTGGTCTTTAATAAGTTCCGGGGTGATGTCGGTTTTACCTTTATCCTCCAGTGCCTTGATGGCCGCTTTTCTATCCGGGTCACTGATGTTCTCCAGTTTGGCGTGGGCGGCTTTGGTGGCGATAATGGCTCCTTCGGTGCTGGCGATGTCAATCACCTGCGCACTGATTTCGCCAATCAGTTGGGCCTGTTTCAGTCGTTGCTGCTCTTTCTCTTTGTCAAAGATAGGACTGAGAGCATTGTTAGCGTGGTCGGTATCCCGGCTCAGGGTGGTGATATCCTGTTGCTGGTTGTCTTTATCCCGGATAATCAGGGCGCCGTCACTGACTGCGGCATGGGTGGTGCTTTGAGCATGACCTTCCCGGTTAGCGCCGCCCAGGGTATTGGCGGCCATGTTACTGAGCAACATGCCGCCTGCTGAGCCGCCGGTGCTGACACTTACGCTGTGGTGTTCGGTTTTAAAATCCGCTTTGTTTTTTATATCGCCAAAACCCAGAGTACCGGTATCGAGGGTGTTTTTGTCTTTGTCTGCGGTACTGGCAATTACTGCGCCGTCAAGCTGAGTATGTTCCCCCACTTTCACTTGATAGCCGCCTTGGCCGGCGAACAGTCCGGTTTGTTCCTGTACGGAGTCAAAGTTGCTGTGGATTTTGTCGCGGCTGGCGCTGAGGTTCAATGAACCACCTGAGCCGATAGTGGCACTAACGCCGGCACTGACATTTTGTTGCTTCATATCGTAGCGGTTGCTGTCCTGCTCGCTACTGAGCGTCAGGTGGCGTTTTACGTCGGCGGTAATTTGTTCGCCGCTGACCTGAGCGCCCTTGAGCGTGGCATCCCGGCCAGCGTTGAGGGTGACAGTTTGCCCCGCATCCAGCGTAGTTTCGTTATGGCTGACGCCGTTGCCGCTTTCACGGCCTTTACCGTAGTTGGCGCTGGCGGAGAGGTTGATACCTGTGCCCCCCGGTCCGGCCGTGAAACCGACGCCCAGTGAACCCCCGCGACTGCTGTTTTTGCCGGTGGTCTGTTCGGTGTTCTGGCTGGATGAGAGCTGGATATCCCGGCTGGCATTGAGTTGCAGGTCTTTACCCGCCTGCAATTGGCCGCCCTGAATGCGGATATCGCCGTTCTGGTCTGGTGTGCCGGCAGCGGTGAGGGTGAGATTATCCCCGGTCATCAGGCTGCTGCCCTGTTGAGTGGTCTGGTGCTGTTTCAGTTCTGATCGGGAGGACTGGCTGCCGTAGGAGAGGCTGACCCCCACCAGGTTGTTGTTGGCTTTGTCGTCACCGCCTTTAGCATTGGCCAGACGAGCAGCCTGGACAGCCTGTACCCCGCTCAGGGCGGCTTTGGTGCCCTGTAAGGCTTTCAGGCGGCTGTCACTTTCATTGTTGGCGGCTTGAACCGTTTGAACTGCGGAATTCAGGGCCCCGCCTGCGGTGCCGGACAGGGCCACGGTCAGGCCGCTTTGTTTCTGTTCGGTTTTGGTGATGGCGGTGTGACTGTTTTCCGCACTGGTGATGTTAACGTTTTGACCGGAAAGTTGCATATCGCGGCCCGCCACCACATCACTGCCGTGAAGGTTGAGCTGTTTTCCGGCGCTGAATGTCACATTGCCCTGGCTGCTGCCTACGGTGCTGCCTTTGTTGAGGTTGCTGTCGATGTCGGTAGTGGATTTTTGGCTGGCTTTGCCGACGGTGAAACCGATACCCCCGGTCCCCATCAGACCGGATTTTTTCTCTTGTTTGAAGTGTGTTTCATGACGGGCTTCATCCGCGGTCGTGATGGTGAGCTGATTGCCGGCAGCCAGATTAACATTCTGAGTGCCTGCCACGTTACTGCCGATGATATTCAGGTCATTCCCAGTTTGTACGGTCACGCGGTCGCCGCTGAGTGTGGTGCTCTGTGCCCGGCGTTCATGCACCTCATCGTGGGTTTCGACGGAGGATTTGGAGAGTAAGCCTTTACTGGTCTGTTTGCTGTGTTCTACCAAGTCTGATGAAGCGGTGCCAGCATTTAGGGTGATGTTGTTCCCGGCCTGGGCGGTGAGTTGTTGATCGGCGTTCACGTTAGCCGCGGTAGCGTTAAGGTTGTTACCTGCTCGCAGTGCCAGGTTGCCCGCGGTGGTTATCTGGCTGCCAGTGTCACGCTCCTGAGTGAGATGGCGATAGTTGTCGCTCCCCCAGTCACTGTTTTCTGTGCGATGAGTGCGCAGAGTGTCCAGAGTCAGGTCGAGGCCCGCGGTTATCTCTGTTTGACCGTCTTTGCCTGCATTTTCCACGTCACTAGCCGTGAGATGGATGTTGTTGAGGGCTTTCAGCGACAAGGTACCGTTGTCATTTTGGACATAAATGCCCGCCGGCCGATCCAGCCAACGGTCAGCACCTTCTCCGCGCAGGGTAGAGGCGCTGGTGATATCCCGATCTGCCTGTGCAGAAACGCGGTCACGGCCCTGAATTTGTCCGCCGTGGTTGGTGATGTTCTGTCGGGCGGTTAAATCCACTCTGCCGCTTTGGATAAAGCCGCTATTGATCAGATTGCTGGCTGTCAGTTGGGTGACTTCACGCCCGCGGATAGTGCCGCTGTTGGTGATATCTTTTTGGCTATTTATGGTCACGTTTTTACCGGAGAGCAGGGCGCCGTCACCGGTCAGGTCGCCTTTATTCACGCGAGCGTAGACCTGCGGCACGGCGACCACCTGCGTTGTGCCGTTCGGCAGGGTCACGGTGCGGTTGGTCAGCCAGATAATGTCCGAGGTGAGCAGCGCCATTTGCGATGGGCTTAAGGCGATGCCGGGGGTGAGTTGTTGCTGTTTGCTGAAAGCAACGCC